>NZ_JBKFAX010000028.1:0-71158 GCF_053345865.1 Mycobacterium sp. C31M
ACCCAGGCCCAACGTCAACACGACGCCATGATCGCCATCGGACGCATCGCCCTGATGTCCAACCCGGGTCAACTCAACGGCCTCCCGGTCACCCTCATCATCCGCACCACCGTCGGCGAACTGCATGCACTGGCCGGGATCGGTGTCTCCGGTGGCGGCACCAAGATCCCGATCCGCGACGTCATCCGGATGGCCGGCCACGCCTCCCATCATTTGGCGGTCTTCGACGACGCGACCGGCGCGGCCCTGAACTACTTCCGCAGCCGGCGTACCGCGAGTCCGGCACAGCGCATCATGCTCATCGCCCGCGACGGGGGCTGCACCAAGCCCTGCTGCACCCACGGCCCCTACTACTGCCAGGTCCACCACGGTGAGAGAGCGTTCTCCCGCGGTGGCAACACCAACGTCGACGAACTCACCCTGGCCTGTGGGTGTGACAACCGGATGGTCGACGACGCCGGTGAGGGCACCGGCTACACCACCACATTCAACAACCGCAACGAATGCGAGTGGCACCCACCGGCAGCACTGGACCACGGCCAAGCCCGCATCAACTACCACCACCGCCCCGAACTGCTACGCAACCCACCAGACGAAGGATCGGAATGGGCCCAGCGGATCGGACAACTCGACCGACTGCTGAACCCGCCCGAGAACACACCCCGGGACAACGGATTCGACGAGAGCTACCCCGACGAGGTCAATCTCGACGACCCCTACCCCGAAGACGACCACACCGACGAAACCGCACTCCTGAAACAAAGCCACTACATCAAAGCCGAACTCGAATTCTGGGAAACCATCACCACCGACCACACCCACAACAGCATCGGCCTCCACAGCCCCTGACGGGACTAGCCGGGCCGGGCGCCCGATATCTGCGCCCATTCACCGTCGATGCGGCCGCCGAGTTCCATTCCCTCGGCCACCTCGACGAGCGCGGTGGCGACGATCGAGGCCGGCACCCGATCGAGCACCACCAGACCGATTGCCGGCCGGGGACCGTGCTGAACCATGGGCCGTGCGGCAAAACCGATCGGCAAACCCAGCTTCGGTAGCCACGCCGTCGATGCGATAGTCGCGCGCCGCGAACCGGCCAGGTGCGCATACAGCGCGTCGACCGATCCAGCCTCGACCGCAGGCCGGTACTGAACACCCTCGGCGGCCATGTTCGCGTCGAGGATCCGCCGGTTGCGCATCGTCGTCGTCAACACACACAGATCGAGCTCCGCAGCGGCCGACCACGCCACCTCGGGCTGGCCCATCAACGAATGGTCCGCCGGTGCCAACAACACATACCGCTCCCCGTACAACCGCACCGATCGTGTCCCCGGGGGCGCCTCGTCGTCCAGATAGGTCAGACCCGCATCGATCTCGAAATCGGCCAGCCTGCGGGCGATCTCCCGAGACGACAGCGCCTCGATGCGCACCGACGCCGCCGGATTACGCAGCAGGAACTCCGCCGACACGAACGGACTGACCGGCACCGCCGTCGGGATCGCGCCGATACGCGCCGTGACCGTCAACCGTCCCCGCATGCGGTCGATATCGATCAACATGTCATCGCGCTCGGCGGCGATGCGCTGCGCCCAGGCCACGACCCGTCGACCTTCCTCGGTGAATCCTTCAAAGCGGTGCCCGCGCTGCACGATGACGATCCCGAGGTCCTTCTCCAACCGACGGATCGCCACCGACAGCGTCGGCTGACTGACGTGGCAGCGCGCCGCGGCCCGCCCGAAATGCCGTTCGGCGGCGAGCGCCAGCAGGTAGTCGAGGTGCTGCAGCTGGATATCGTTGGCCATCGATAGATACGGTCTATCACTGCATGTGAAATGGCAAATATCATCTGGCCGAGGTTCCACTGCCGGAGGTCTAAATTGGAGATATGACCGACGTTGACGCGACATATGACGAGCACGATGTCGTGGTCAGCGGAGCCAAGCACGAGGCGGCCGGCGTCAAGGCCGTCATGGTAAGTCTGCAGCGCGCCATCGAACAGATGGGTCCGCTGCGCACCGCCGCCACCCTGACCCGGCTCAATCAACGCCGCGGGTTCGACTGCCCCGGCTGCGCCTGGCCCGAAGAGCACGGCGGCCGCAAGGTCGCAGAGTTCTGTGAGAACGGCGCCAAGGCGGTCGCCGAGGAGGCCACCAAACGCGTCGTCACCCCGGAGTTCTTCGCGCGGCACTCGGTGACCGAACTGCTCGACAAGCCCGAATACTGGTTGTCCCAGCAGGGCCGACTGACCCACCCGATGGTGTTGCCGCCCGGAGACGATCACTACCGACCCATCTCCTGGGATGACGCCTACCGGTTGATCGCCCAGGAGATGAACAACCTGTACAGCCCGGACGAGGCGGTGTTCTACACCTCGGGCCGTACCAGCAACGAGGCCGCGTTCCTCTATCAGCTGCTGGTCCGCAGCTTCGGCACCAACAATCTGCCGGATTGCTCCAACATGTGCCACGAGTCCTCGGGCACCGCCTTGGTCGATGCGATCGGAATCGGCAAGGGCTCGGTCACCGTCGAGGACCTGACCGTCGCCGACCTCATCATCATCGCCGGCCAGAATCCGGGCACGAACCATCCGCGCATGCTCTCCACCCTGGAGAAGGCGAAGGCCAACGGCGCCAAGATCATTGCCGTGAACCCGCTGCCCGAGGCCGGTCTGATCCGATTCAAGGATCCGCAGAAGGTGCACGGCGTGGTGGGTGACGGTGTGCCGATCGCCGACGAGTTCGTCCAGATCCGCATCGGTGGCGATATGGCGCTGTTCGCCGGACTCGGGCGGCTGCTGTTCGAGGCCGAGGACGCTGATCCCGGCACCGTCGTGGACCGCGAGTTCATCGACGCCCACACCGCGGGCTTCGACGAATACGAACGCCGCACCCGCGACGTCGACCTGGACACCGTGCTGGCCGCCACCGGTATCGACCGCGCCCAGCTCGACAAGATCGCCGACATGGTCGCGTCCTCGCAGCGCATCATCGTGTGCTGGGCCATGGGATTGACCCAGCAGAAGCACGCAGTGCCGAGCATCGCCGAGATCTCCAATCTGCTGCTGCTGCGCGGCATGGTGGGCAAGCACGGCGCCGGCCTGTGCCCGGTCCGCGGACACTCCAACGTGCAGGGCGACCGCACCATGGGCATCTGGGAGAAGATGCCCGAACGGTTCCTGCAGGCTCTCGACGACCGGTTCGGCATCGTCAGCCCCCGCAAGCACGGCTACGACACCGTCGACGCGATCCGCGCCATGCGCGACGGCAAGTCCAAGGTGTTCCTCGCCATGGGCGGTAACTTCGCCTCCGCCACACCGGATACCGAGGTCACCGAAGCCGCACTGCGCAACTGCGCACTGACCGTTCAGATCTCGACGAAGCTCAACCGCAGCCACCTGATACACGGCCGCGCCGCACTGATCCTGCCCTCGCTCGGACGCACCGATCGCGACATCCAGGCCGCCGGCAAACAGCTTGTCTCCGTCGAGGACTCGATGTCCATGGTGCACCTGTCCCGCGGCAGCCTGCATCCGCCGAGTGACGAGGTCCGCAGCGAGGTCGCCATCGTCTGCCAGCTCGCGCAGACATTGTTCGGTCCGCGACACCCGGTGCCGTGGAGCACCTTCAACGCCGACTACGACACCATCCGTGACGCCATCGCCGCCGTCGTTCCCGGCTGTTCCGACTACAACCGCAAGGTCCGCGCTCCCGACGGTTTCCAACTCCCCCACCCACCACGGGATTCGCGTGAATTCCCCACCGTCACCGGCAAGGCCAATTTCGCGGCGTACCCGCTGGAATGGGTGCCGGTGCCACCGGGCCGACTGGTGCTGCAGACCATGCGCAGCCACGACCAGTACAACACCACGATCTACGGCCTCGACGACCGCTACCGCGGCGTCAAGGGTGGGCGCCGCGTCGTCTTCGTCAACCCGGACGATATGACCACGTTCGGCCTGGCCGACGGCGACATGGTGGACCTGGTCTCCGAATTCGAGGGGCAGGAGCGCCGGGCCACCGAGTTCCGGGTGGTGCCATACTCCACCCCCGTCGGCAATGCCGCGGCCTACTACCCCGAGACCAATCCCCTGGTCCCGCTGGATCATGTTGCGGCCAAATCGAACACACCGGTCTCCAAGGCCATCGTCATCAGGCTGGTGAAACGCGGCCGGGCGAGCGAAGCGACGGGAAATAGGTATGGGTAGGGTCACGACCCGGGTCCGGGTCCGGCACGTCACCCCCGATGACACCGTCGCGCGGCCCGAGACGCTGGTGGTCGAGGAACCCCTGGAGATCCGGGTCGACGGCACCCCGCTGACCGTCACCATGCGCACACCAGGCTCCGATGTCGAACTGGCACAGGGCTTTCTGCTCACCGAGGGGCTGATCGCCCGCCGCGAGGACATCGCCACCGTCCAGTACTGCCGCGGCGCCGGCGAGGACGGACTCAACACCTACAACGTTCTCGACATCACCCTGGCAGCGGGCGTCCCGAAGCCCGATGTCGACCCGACCCGCAACTTCTACACGACCTCGTCATGCGGGGTCTGCGGCAAAGCGTCACTGGATGCCGTCCGACTGATCAGCAAGCACGCCCCCGGCGACGATCCGACAACGGTGACCGCCGAGACGCTGGCGGAACTGCCGGGCAAGTTACGCGACCGGCAGAAGGTGTTCGCCGCGACCGGCGGACTACACGGCGCCGCGCTGTTCGACGCCGACGGCGAACCGCTGGTGGTGCGTGAGGACATCGGTCGGCACAACGCCGTGGACAAGGTCATCGGCTGGGCGCTGGAATCGCATCGGATTCCGTTGGGCGGCACCGTGCTGCTGGTCAGCGGACGGGCCTCGTTCGAGTTGACCCAGAAGGCCGTGATGGCCGGTATCCCGGTACTCGCCGCGGTGTCGGCGCCATCCTCACTGGCCGTCGATCTGGCCAGTCAGTCCGGCCTCACCCTGGTGGCGTTCCTGCGTGGCGACTCGATGAACGTCTACACCCGGCCCGACCGGATCGGCTGAGCCTGGCCGTCGCGTTCCAGTCCGGCCAGCAAGGCGCGGCGGCTGGCGCGGACGTGTTCGCGCATGACGAGTTCGGCGCTGTCTCCGTCCTTGGCCAGGATCAGTTCCAGCACATGGTGGTGCTCGCGATCGGACTGCAGCGCACGCCCGGGCTGACTCAGTGAGGTGTGTACCAGCCGCGCATAGGCCAACTGGTTCATCAGCGTCCGGTAGTGCGCTTCCAGCTTGCTGTTGTCGGCACCGGTGATCAGCAGGTTGTGGAACTCCTCGACCAGTTCCGCGTAGCGCGCGGTGTCGTTGGCGGCCACCGCCAGATCGGCCTGTCGCAGGTTCTCCTCGATCAACTCGACCTCGGGCACCCGGCCGCGTTGGGCCAGCAGCCGCGCCGCCGCCCCCTCGAGCAGTTCCTTCATCTCGAACAGTTCGGTGATCTCCCGCCGCGACGGGGTTGTGACGAAGGTGCCCACCCGCGGCCGGATCTCGACCAGACCCTCGGTCTGCAGTTGCTTGAACGTCTCGCGCACCGGGGTACGGCTGACACCGAACTCCTCGGCGATGGCCAGCTCGGAGATGTTCACTCCGGGGCTGATCTCGCCGGCGATGATGCGGCGCCGGATCTCGCCGATCAGTCGCCCCTGGATCGAGCCTCTGCCCGAACCGTTGTCGGTGCTCACCGCAGTCCCCTCACGTCAGTCCAGAGCAGTGAGACTACCGCCGTCGAAGAACCTGCCCGCGCTGTAGATCATCGGCTCGCCGTCACCGACTTCGGCGTGCACCACCCGGCACATGAACACCGTGTGCGTGCTGGCCTGTAGGCGCTCCCTGATCTCGACCTCCATACGCGCCGCGCTGCGGTCGATGAGTGGGCTTCCGAACGGCCCCGGCGTCCAGCCCAGGCCGGCGAACTTGTCCGCCGATTTCGTCGCGAACCGGCCCACGACGTCGAGTTGATCGGTCGAGAGGATGTTGATGGCCAGATGCCCGGCCCGGAACAGGCAGTCGTGGGTGGACGAGGTGTGCTGCACGGCGACCATGACCGTCGGCGGGTCCAGCGAGATACTGGCGAAGGCGTTGACCGCCAGTCCACGCGGCGTCCCGTCGTCGATCGCGGTCACCACCGTCACTCCGGTGATGAATTGCCGGTTCACCCGCTTCATCACGTCGAAGTCGGGCCGGACATGCGTGGACGACATCTCAGTAGTCCTGACCGATGGAGATGATGCCCAGCGCCGAGAGCAGGGTGCGCGGGTCCCACGTCACGTGCTCCTCGACGATCTGGTCGCCCTCGAACTTCGCGAAGGTGGCGCCGCTGACGGCGACCTGACGCTTGGTGGCCGGCACCCCGAGGAACGAATGCTCGTGGCTGCCGGTGCTGTGCCAGCGGATGGCGGCGCTGTCGCCCTCGACCACCACCTCGTCGACGACGGTCAGCAGATCCGGGAAGGCCGAACGGGTGGCGACGATGGACGCCTTGAACTCATCGCGTCCCTGGCCGGCGCCGGTGGCGCTGATCCGCCGGTACTGCGCGCTGAGCAGGGTGTCGAGGGCGTCGACCTCGCCGCGGTCCCAGGCGGCCACCCAGGCATCCTGGATCCTGGTACGACGAGATTCATTGTCAGACATTGGTTTTTCCTTCTGGAAGTGGGCTGTTGAGGCGGCGGTCGGCTACGAGTTCCTTCCAGAAGGACACGGCCAGACCCGCGATGATGACCAGGAACGGCAGCGAGGCGACGATGACGGTGTTCTGCAGGGCGTTGAGGCCGCCGCCGAGCATCAGCACCACCGCGGTCAGCCCGGTCAGCGCACCCCAGAGGATCAGGACCCACCGCCGCGGCGCGAGGTCACCGTCGCTGGTCATCATGCCGAGCACGAAGGTGTTGGCGTCTGCGCCGGAGACGAAGAACATGACGACCAGCAGGATCGCGATGGCCGAGGTGACTGTGGCGAGCGGGAAGTGCTCCAGCGTCGCGAAGAATGCGCTGTTGATGTCCTCGGCGGTCCGCTTGGCGATGTCGCCACCCTCGAACATGTCGATGTGGATCGCGGTGCCGCCGAACACCGTGAACCAGGTGAAGAACACCACGCTCGGTACCACCAGCACACCCATGACGAAGCCGCGGATGGTGCGTCCCTTGGATATCCGCGCCAGGAAGACCCCGACGAAGGCGCCCCAGGAGACCCACCACGCGAGCATGAAATAGGTCCACCACTGCATCCATTCCAGGTCCCCGAAGGCCGTGCCCTGCAGGCTCATCCGAAAGAAGTCGGTGGCCCAGGTGCCGATCGACTCGATGTAGAGATTCGCGATGAAGACCGACGGCCCGACGATCAGCATGAACACGAACAGCGCGCCGGCCAGCACTGCGCTGCCCTGGCTGAGGAACTTGATGCCCTTGCTGACACCGGTGACCGCGGACATGGTGAACACCGCCGTCACGGCGGCGATGACCAGCACCTGGGTGACGTTGGTGACCGGGATGCCGAAAAGCGATGCCAGGCCGTTGTTGACCTGCAGTGCGCCCAGCCCCAACGACGTAGTGGTGCCGAACAGAGTCGCGAAGACGGCGAGGACGTCGATGGCCTTGCCGATCGGGCCGTTCACCCGATCTCCGAGCAGCGGCACGAAGAGCTGGCTGACCAGGGTGCGCCGTCCCTTGCGATAGGTCGAGTAGGCGATCGCAAGGCCGAACACCGCGAAGATGGCCCAGGCGTGCAGGCCCCAGTCGAAGTACGAGTACTGCAGTGCCCGCACGGCTGCCTCAGGGGTGTTCGGGTCGGCCAGGCCGTGGGGCGGGGCGGCCAGATGCGAGATGGGTTCGGCCACCCCGTAGGAGACCAGGCCGATTCCCATGACGGCGCTCAGGATCATGGCCAGCCAGGTGATGGTGCCGAACTCGGGCCGTTCGTCCTTGCCGAGTCGCACGTCGCCGAACGGGCTGAAGGCCAGGAACACCAGGAAGATCAGGATGCCCAGTGACACCACCAGGTACAGCCAGCCGAAGGTGCCGGTCACCCAGTTCAGCGACGCCGTGGTCACCGAGCCCAGGTTGTCGGTGAACAGCACCGCCCAGGCGACGAAGATCGCCGACACCCCGACCGATGTCCAGAAGACCGAGCCGAGTCGGCCCGCAGGCTGCGTCGGGCGATCCGCTGCGTCGATCACCGTTTCCTCCGTCCGGCCTGACGGCTCCATCGCGTCACGCGGTGGTGCTTGGGTTCTGACTTCACTGGTCATGAGGACTCCTCGCCAATCAACCGAGCCGAGGCCCGACAATCAGGCCACTCTGGCATACAACAGAATGTAAGAGCCATCACAGTGAAAGTCAATGAAGATGGCCAGCATATTCCGTCTCGCTCCCGCACAGCATCCGGCGACGACCCTCGACAAACTGCCAAAAACAGCGCCTCGCCTGCATCTAGACCCAGTTCGGGCAAGTAGGAAGATGTGAAATCTTGCGATCGCACCGCAACACACCTTGACGATGCCGACGCAGACGCCTATCGTCTGTTGTATGCAAGAGAGCGTGGCTGATGGCCCGATCCATCTACGCAAACTGGTCGTCCAGCGGGACGCCGTCATCACCGAAGGTGGTGTCCATCCGGCCCGGCCGGCCCGGCAGGCCAGCGTCGCCGCCGTCATCGCCAACCCGTGGGTCGGCACCGACCCGAGCCGCGACCTGTCGGCCGAGGTGGAGAGCATCGCCCCCGCACTGGCCCGGCTGCTCAGCGAACGGCTGATCGACACCCTCGGTGGCGCGGACGCCGTCGAGGCGTTCGGGAAGGCCGCCATCGTGGGTACCGCCGGCGAGATCGAACACGGCGGCGCGCTCATCCACACCCCATATTTCGGGAACCTGATGCGCGAGTTCCTGGAGGGGACGTCGATCATCTGCTTCGCCGACACCCGCGCGGACGCCGGCGATCCGCTGGTGATCCCGTTGTGGCACAAGACCGCCGCCGCCACCCGCAGCCACTATCAGACGGTGACGACCCGGATCTCCGACGGCCCGCGTGCCGACGAGATCGTCATCATCGCCGCCGGATCCACCGGGCCACGCCCGCACCCCCGCATCGGGGACCGCACCACCGACCCCGCCGTTTCACTGAAGAGTCTGGAGAGCGTTCTGTCATGAAGGTCCGCAAGATCGTCACCGTCGTCGAGGAGATCCGCACCGAGGGGGGCCGCGAGGTCTACCCGCCCGCCCGCGTCGCCATCGTCGCGGCCATCATCGAAAACCCCTGGGCTGGTCAGGGTTTCGTCGAGGACCTGAATCCGGGCATCGACGCTACCGCATCGGATCTCGGCGCACTGCTGGCACCGCAGGTGATCGAGGCGCTCGACGCCACACCCGAGGCGTACGGTAAGGCCGCCATCGTCGGTCTCGACGGCGAGATCGAGCACGGCTCCGGCCTGATCCACACGCTCAAGTTCGGTGACCACTTCCGCAAGGCCGCCAACGCGACCACGCTGCTGCCCGCCGTCGAGAAGCGCGGACCGGCGGGGGTGCTGTTCGACATCCCGCTCAAGCACATCACCGACGCCACCATCCGGTCGCACCACCAGACCGTCGAGGTGCGCATCGCCGACGCCCCGCATGCCGACGAGATCGTCGTCGCACTGGCCGCCGCCGCGCAGGGCCGCCCGCAGCAGCGCTTGGCGCCGCTGTCCACCGAGCAGTAGACGGATTCCTGACATGAGTACGCCGACACTGGTTTTCCTGCACGGGGTGGGTCTGGACCACACCGTGTGGGAGCCGGTGACCGCGCTGCTGGGCGACTCGGTGTCGGTGGTCTGCCCGGATCTGCCCGGCCACGGTGTCAACGCGCCGATCGTCGAGCCGGTCGCGCTGGCCGATCTCGCCGACCGGGTGGCCGAGCAGATCCCGGCCGGCTCGCATCTCGTCGGCTTCTCCCTCGGCGCGCTGGTGGCCCAGCATCTCGCCATCCACCGCCCGGATCTGGTCGCCTCGCTGACGTCGGTGAGTTCGGTATGCGACCGCACGCCCGCCGAGCGGGCCGCGGTGCTCGCCCGGTTGGATGTCGCGGCAGCCGATTTCCCGGCCGGCATCGCGGCCTCGCTGCACCGGTGGTTCGACGGCACCGATGTCGAGCCGGCGATCGTCGAGCGGACGAAAGCCGTGCTGCTGGCCAACGATCCGGCCAGCTTCCGGCACTGCTACCGGGTGTTCGCCACGGCCGATGCCGCCGTCGCCGCCCAGCTGCACCAGATCACCATCCCGGCGCTGGCCGTCACCGGTGAGCTCGATCCCGGATCCACCCCGGAGATGACCCGGCGGTTGGCCGCCGCCATCCCGAACTGCGAGTCCGTCGTGGTGCCCGGCGCCCGCCACATGCTGCCGGTCGAGCGCCCTGAGGTGCTCGTCCATCACCTGTCCACATTCCTCGGGAGGTACGCCCATGTCTGACCTGACAACCCTGCAGCACTTCATCGACGGGAAGCCGGCCGAACCGGCCTCCGGCGAATACTTCCAGAGCACCAACCCCGCGACCCGTGAGGTGCTCTACGAGGCAGCCCGCGGTAACGCCGCCGATATCGACGCCGCGGTCCGGTCCGCCCAGCGGGCCTTCGAGGATTCCCGCTGGCGTGACCTGAGCCAGACCAAGCGCGGGCATCTGCTGCGCCGCCTCGGCGACCTGGTCGCCGAGAACGCCGAGGAGCTGGCCCGTTCGGAGTCACGGGACAACGGAAAACTGTTGCGGGAGATGCGCGGTCAGCTCGCGACCCTGCCCGAGTACTACCACTACTACGCCGGCCTGGCCGACAAGATCCACGGTGCGGTCATCCCGACCTCGGACCGCAGGGTGCTCAACTACACCTCGCGGGAACCGCTGGGTGTCGTCGGGGCCATCACCCCGTGGAACTCACCACTGACCCTGACCACCAGCAAGCTGGCCCCGGCGCTGTGCGTGGGCAACACCGTCGTGATCAAGCCGTCGGAGTACACGTCGGCAACGGTGCTGCGGCTGGCCGAACTGGTCATCGAGGCCGGCTTCCCGCCCGGTGCGGTCAACGTGGTCACCGGATTCGGCGCCGAGGCCGGCCAGCCGCTGGTGGATCATCCCGGGCTGGCGAAGATCTCGTTCACCGGTAGCACCGCCACCGGTTCCCGGATCGCCTCGGCGGCGGCCGGCCGGTTCATCGGGTCCACGCTGGAACTGGGCGGCAAGTCCCCCAACATCGTGTTCGACGATGCCAATGTCGCCAACGCCGCGACCGGTGTGGTCGCGGGTATCTTCGCCGCGGCCGGCCAGACCTGCATCGCGGGCAGCCGGGTCTTCGCCCAGCGCGCCGTCTACGACGAACTGCTGGAGCGGGTGAGCGAACGCGCCCGCAACATCCGGATCGGCGATCCACTGCTCGACGACACCGAGTTGGGTCCGCTGGCGTTCGAGGATCAGCGTGACAAGGTGGCCTCCTATGTCGACCTCGGCCGTTCCGAGGGTGCCCGGGTGCTCACCGGCGGCAGGGCCACGGACGGCGGGCTGGGTGGGTACTTCTATGAGCCGACCGTGCTGGTCGACGTGAACAACGACATGCGGGTGGTCCGCGAGGAGATCTTCGGCCCGGTCGCGGCGATCATGCCGTTCGACACCGAGGACGAGGTGGTCCGGCTGGCCAACGACACCGAGTACGGTCTGGCCGCCGGTGTGTGGACCTCGAATCTGGCTCGGGCACACCGTGTTGCCGGACGGCTGGAGGCCGGCACCGTGTGGGTGAACACCTACCGGGCGATGTCGCCGATGTCGCCGCGCCAGGGCTTCAAGAGCAGCGGTGTCGGCGTCGAGCACGGCACCGAGACCATCCACGAGTACACCCGCCTCAAGAGCGTCTGGATCAACACCGACGAGGGCCCGGTCCCCGATCCGTTCGTGCTGCGGAGCTGAGATGCCCAACATCGAGGTCACCATTGCCGAGGGCCGCTCCCCCGAGCAGATCCGCGCCATGATGCACAAGGTGCACGACGCGGTGCTGTCCACCGTGGGCACACGCCCCGAACATATCCGCGTCATCGTGCGCGAGGTCCCGCGAAGCCACTGGGCCACAGGCGATCTCACGCTGACTGAAATGGATGCGCAGCGCAATGTCAGCCCGGAAGTCAAGGAGTAAACCATGCGATTCTCGTTGTTCGTGCACATGGAGCGGTGGGACGATCAGGTCAGCCACCGCGAGCTGTTCGAGAACCTGACCGAGCTGACCCAGATGGCCGAGGCCGGCGGGTTCGGCACGGTCTGGATCGGTGAGCACCACAGCATGGAGTACACGATCTCGCCGAGCCCGATGCCGCTGCTGGCCTACCTGGCGGGCAAGACCTCCACCATCCGCCTGGGCGCCGGAACCATCATCGCGCCGTTCTGGCACCCGATCCGCGCCGCCGGCGAATGCGCGCTGCTCGACGTGATCAGCAATGGTCGCGCCGAGATCGGATTGGCCCGCGGCGCATACCAGTTCGAGTTCGACCGGATGACCGCCGGCCTGCCTGCCACCGACGGCGGTAAGCACCTGCGCGAGCTCGTCCCCGCGGTGCGCGAGCTATGGCAGGGCGACTACGCGCACGACGGCGAGGTCTGGCAGTTCCCGACCTCGACCAGCGTGCCCAAGCCGATCCAGCAGCCCACCCCGCCGATGTGGGTCGCCGCGCGCGACCCCGACTCTCACGACTTCGCGGTCCGCGAGGGCTGCAACGTCATGGTGACGCCGCTGATGAAGGGTGACGAGGAGGTCGTCGACCTCAAGAGCAAGTTCGACACCGCCGTCGGCAACCATCCCGAGGTCGAGCGCCCGGAGATCATGGTGCTGCGCCACACCCACGTCCACTCCGCCGAGGACCCCGACGGCTGGCGCCCAGCCGCGCAGGCCATCTCGCGGTTCTACCGCACCTTCGACGCGTGGTTCGGGAACAAGACGACCCCCGTCGACGGCTTTCTCGATCCCAGCCCCGAGTCCAAGTTCGAGAACCGACCGGAGTTCGAGCTCGACTCGCTGCACCGCACCGCCATGATCGGCACCCCCGACGAGGTGATCGAACGACTGCGCGTCTACCAGGACCTTGGTATCGATGAGTTCAGCTTCTGGTGTGACAACAGCCTGCGGCACGGCGAGAAGCGAAAGTCCCTCGAACTGTTCATCAAGGAAGTCGTTCCCGCCTTCCAATAGCGAAACCTGGAGTACCTCATGATCGTTCGGATCAACGCCACCGATCTACGGCACGCCGCGCGCCAATCGGCCGCCCTGCGAGCCGACGCCCGTGCACTCGGTGAGGACGAACCCGAGGTGTTACTCAACATCGCGGTCGTCATCGACCGGCAGGCGAAAACCGCCCATGCGTCGGCTGCCGGACAGGAGAGCACCGGCGCCGCCATGCGCTACGTCGGCACACCGCGCGGTCTGGCCGGGCTGATCGCCGACGTGCGTCGCCTCGGCATAGCCGACGGAGTCGTGTTGCTGACCTCGGCCGAGCACCAGGTTGCCGGGCTGATGCTCGATGAGCTGGCCCCGGGCCTCCGAATACCGCAGTCCGCCTGATCTACCTGCGATCTCCACCCGATCTCCAGACAACCTCCAAGTGCGGGTCGGCCTCGCTGACAGAACATCGTGGCCATGTCTGAGATCCTCATCGCTTCCTGCCCGCCCGTCGGCCACATCTCCCCACTGCTGAACGTCGCGCGCGGGCTGGTCGCCCGCGGTGATCGTGTCACCGTGCTCACCAGTGCACGGCACGCCGCCAAGATCCGCGCCGTCGGTGCCGAGCCTCGCCCGCTGCCGATGGCCGCCGACTACGACGATTCGGCCTTCGATGCGGAGCTGCCCGGCCGGGCCGAGACCTGCGGTGTGAAGCGCATCAACTTCGACGTCGAGCGTGTCTTCGTGCGGCCGATGCCGCATCAGTTCAATGCACTGCAGGAACTGTTGGCAGACAACCACTATGACGCGATCCTGACCGACGCATTCTTCCTGGGCACCATGCCGTATCTGCTCGACCCGACCGTGGCGCGGCCCCCGATCATCAGCTACAGCACCACCCCGCTGTTCCTGGCCAGCCGGGACACCGCGCCCGGCGGCCCGGGAATCACTCCGATGCCCGGCGCGATCGGCCGGCTGCGCAACCGACTGCTGAACGTGCTCACCCATCACGTGCTGCTGCGGCCGGCACACCAGGCCGCCAACCGGATGCTCACCGCGATGGGCCTGCCCGAACTGCCCGTGTTCGTCCTGGACTGCGCGGTGCTGGCCGACCGGGTCATCGTGCCGACCATTCCCGAATTCGAGTATCACCGCAGCGACCTACCCGACCACGTTCGCTTTGTCGGCGCCGTGATGCCGTTGCCCAGTGACGATTTCATGCCACCAAGCTGGTGGGATGTGCTGAGCAGCAGCCGGCCCGTCGTACACGTCACCCAGGGCACCGTCGACAACGCCGACCTCAGCCGTCTCGTCGAGCCGACCATCACCGCCCTGGCCGACGAGGACGTCACCGTCGTGGTCACCACCGGCGGCCGTCCGCTGTCCCAGCTGCGGGTGCCGTTGCCCGCGAACACCCATGTCGCCGAATATCTTCCGCATGACGTCCTGCTCCCGGCGGTGGACGTCATGGTGACCAACGGTGGTTACGGCGCGGTGCAGCGCGCGCTGTCCGATGGGGTACCGCTGGTGGTCGCCGGTGAGACCGAGGACAAACCGGAGGTCGCCGCGCGCGTCGAATACTTCCGCGTCGGGATCAACCTGCGGACCGGGACACCGGCGTCGGCCGATATCCGGCATGCCGTCCGCACGATCCTGGACGACGGACGCTACCGCGAGCGCGCCCGCGAATACGAGACCGCGTTCGCCCGGCGCGACGGCGTCGCCGAGATCGCGGTGCTGCTCGACGAGGTGATCGCCGAGCACCGGGTCAGCTTGCCTGCCTGAGACATACGAACGCCCCCGCCGGATGGCGGGGGCGTTCGGTACGGCTGAGTGCCTAGGCGCTCTTGTCGCGACGCTCGGAGCGCGCGGGCTTGCGCGGCACGATGGTCGGCAGCACGTTGTCGAGCACGGTCTCCTTGGTGACGACCACCTTGGCGACATCGTCGCGGCTGGGGATGTCGTACATCGCCGGCTGCAGGACCTCTTCCATGATGGCGCGCAGGCCGCGGGCCCCGGTGCCACGGTGGATGGCCTGATCGGCAATCGCGTCGAGGGCCTCCGGCGTCATCTCCAGCTCGACGCCGTCCATCTCGAACAGCCTGGTGTACTGCTTGACCAGCGCGTTCTTGGGCGTCGAAAGGATCTGGACCAGCGATTCCTTGTCCAGGTTGGTCACCGAGGCGACCACCGGCAGGCGGCCGATGAACTCCGGGATCAGACCGAACTTGATCAGGTCCTCCGGCATGACCTCGGCGAAATGGTCCTGGGTGTCGATCTCGGCCTTGGAGTGCACCTCGGCGCCGAAGCCCAGACCCCGCTTGCCGACGCGGTCGGAGACGATCTTCTCCAGACCGGCGAAGGCACCAGCGACGATGAACAGCACGTTGGTGGTGTCGATCTGGATGAATTCCTGATGCGGATGCTTGCGCCCGCCCTGCGGGGGCACCGACGCTTGGGTGCCTTCCAGGATCTTCAGCAGGGCCTGCTGCACGCCCTCACCGGAGACGTCCCGGGTGATCGACGGGTTCTCGCTCTTGCGGGCGATCTTGTCGACCTCGTCGATGTAGATGATGCCGGTCTCGGCGCGCTTGACGTCATAGTCGGCGGCCTGGATCAGCTTGAGCAGAATGTTCTCGACATCCTCGCCGACATACCCGGCTTCGGTGAGCGCGGTGGCGTCGGCGATGGCGAACGGGACGTTGAGCATCTTGGCCAACGTCTGCGCCAGGTAGGTCTTACCGCAGCCGGTGGGGCCGAGCATCAGGATGTTGGACTTGGCCAACTCGACCGGCTCGGCACGCGAGTCGCGGGACTTCTCCTGCGCCTGGATGCGCTTGTAGTGGTTGTAGACGGCGACGGCCAGCGTCTTCTTCGCCGTGTCCTGGCCGATGACGTAGCCCTCCAGGAACTCCCGGATCTCGGCCGGCTTGGGCAACTCATCGAGCTTGACGTCGTCGGCGTCGGCCAACTCCTCTTCGATGATCTCGTTGCACAGGTCGATGCACTCATCGCAGATGTACACGCCCGGTCCTGCAATGAGCTTCTTGACCTGCTTCTGGCTCTTTCCACAGAACGAGCACTTCAGCAGGTCTCCACCGTCTCCAATGCGCGCCATCTGGGAGGGTCCTACTTCCTGTTTCGCAGTCACTCAGTGTGGGTTGCCCCGGGTGTAATCCCGACGCTACCCGTTTGTTCCGTTGCGGTGCGACCGAAGGGCCGAATCGCGTCGGTGGTATTTGTTCGCGTGCAGGAGAACATATCTCTCCTGATGGCTTGCCACCCGGCGGCACGCGGACCGTATCCCTGGCGTGTCGCCGTCGTGACAGGATCGCGGTGCATATGCCCCGGTCGCGCCGTGCAGTTCGCCGACGTCCACGATACCGTCCGCAGCGACCGGCAAACATCGGGTTTATCCCGCGCCGGGAATGGGGCAGACGCCTCATGCGCGGTTGCCGGCGCGCGGCGCACCGTGAGAACCATGAGAAACATACGAACCCCACTCGCCGCCGCAACGGCCGTCCTGCACGATCCCGCGCTCCCACCCGGTGATGACGAACGCTTCGTCGGCTTCGGTGTGATGGGATTTCCCTTCACGTCGGGCCACTACCTGGCGCTGCGCTGTTTTCCGGCCACGACCTTCGCGCCGGGTTACCGATCGGTGTGGCACCGCGCCCCGGACGGGACGTGGAAGTTCTACGCCACCACCCCCGCCCAGCAGAGCTGCAGCCGGTATTTCAGCACTGCCGCCGGCCACCAGGCCATCCAGTGCGATATCGACGTCGCCTGGGTGGACCCGTGGACGTTGTACATCGAGATCGACGGACTGCTGCAGTGGACGGTCGATATCCGCGCCACCGGATCGACCCGGTTGATGAGCGCGATCGGCCGCGCACTGCCGGCGGCGGCCTGGACCAACCGGGCGGCGCTGACCGCACTGGGGGTCGCGGCCGGGCCCCTGCTGCGGGCGGGCACGGTCCGGTTGCAGGGCCTGGCCCCCAACGGCCAGCAGTTCATGATCGCCCCGGCACAGGTCTGGCAGGCAGCGGGTCACGCGACGCTGCGCGGTGTCGATCTGGGCGAACCCGGACCGATGGGTGAGCAGCTGCGGCTGGCCGGGTTCCGGCCGCCGCAACGCGGAATCTTCGTGGTGGGCTCGGGCCACTTCGAGAACTTCGACCCCACCCGTCACGACAGTGCTGATCCGATCGCCGGCCGCAGGGCATAATCTGCCGATGGCTGCGCCGGCCGACACCCCGAGCCGCGCCGAGCTGCTCGCGGCGCTGTCGGTGGCCGTCGACCTGGGTCTGGGCCAGCCCGGTGAGCACATGCTGCGCTCGGCGTTGATCGCCACCCGCATCGCCGACCGTTTGGGTTTGGGGCGGCACGACCGCGACTGCATCTACTACACGACGCTGATCATGTGGATCGGTTGTCACGCCGATTCCCATGAGTACGCCCGCTGGTTCGGCGATGACATCGCAGTACGCCACGACACCTATCTGGTGGCCGACAACGCCGGTCTGCCGCTGATGCGGTTCCTGGTCGGCAACATCGCCCGGGGTGAGCCGCTGCTGCACCGGTTACAGGTGATGGCGGCACTGTTCGTCGACGCGCGCGGGCAGCTGTCCCGGATGATCCACTCGCACTGCACCTCGGCGGCGCTGCTCGCCGACCGACTGGGCCTGGGCCCCGAGGTGCAGGCCGCGTTGGCGTTCGCCTTCGAACGCTACGACGGTGGCGGGATGCCGTCCGGGGCGCGCGGTGAGACCATCCCGATCCAGATGCGGGTGGCGCAACTGGCCGACATGGTCGAGGTGCATCACCGCACCGGCGGTGTGCCCGGCGCGGTGGCGCTTGCCCGCGGCCGCCGCGGTGGCCAGTTCGACCCCGTCATCGTCGACACGTTCGTCGCGCACGCCGAGTCGATCCTGGCCGGGCCGGTGGCCGGGGATGCCTGGACCGCGGCGTTGCGGGAGGCACCGGACCGGCACGAGCGTCTGGATGATCAGGGACTCGACAGCTTGTTGATCGCACTCGGCGATTTCGTCGACCTGAAATGCCCGTTCACGCTTGGGCATTCACGAGCGGTCGCCGCACTGGCCGGCGATGCCGCGGTCGTCGCCGGACTGGACTGCGACGCCGTGGCGCTGACCCGGCGAGCGGCACATGTGCACGACCTGGGCCGGATCGGGGTGTCGAATCAGGTGTGGTCCAAGACCGGCCCGTTGACGGCCGGCGAGTTCGAGCGGGTGCGGCTGCACCCGTACCTGACGGTGCGCATCCTGAGCCAGGTGCCGGGACTGTCCCGGGTGGCCGAGCTGGCCGGCAACCACCACGAGTGTCTGGACGGTTCCGGGTATCCGCGGGGGCTGCCGGAACCCGCACTGGGGCTGCCCGACCGGATACTGGCCGCTGCGGTCGCCTACCAGTGCGGGTGCGAGCCGCGGCCCTATCGCGAGCCGTTGACACCGGCGTCGGCCGAGCGCCGGCTGCACGAGCGGGTGCGCGCCGGGAAGCTCGACGCCGCAGCCGTCGACGCGGTGCTGCATGCCGCCGGACATACCGGACAGCGCCCGGCGGCCCGCCCCGATGGTCTGACCCCGCGCGAGGTCGAGGTGCTGCGACTGGTGGCGCGGGGATCGTCGAACAGGGAGATCGCCGCCGCGCTGGTCATCAGCGAGAAGACGGCGCGCAACCACGTCGAGCGCACCTACGCCAAGATCGGGGTGTCCAACCGGATCGGCGCCAGCCTGTACGCCCTGCGGCACGGGCTGGCCAACCCCTGATCTGCTAGCGGGGTCCCAATCCGCCGGGGCCGATCGGACCGGGTCCCACCGGGCCGGGACCGATCGGGCCCGGGCCGACGGGGCCGACACCCACCGGGCCGACCACCCCGCCCACGCCGATGGGTCCGGCGGGACCGATCACCGGATTCACGCCGTAGGGCAGGCACTGCACCACCGCCGGGTTCCAGTACGTGCCGGCCGGGCACACCGGTTCCTCGGCGTGCGCGATCGCCGGTACCAACAGCTGCGCGCAGCACCCAACCCCGGCGGCAATCCACACCAACGTCCTCGCCATGCGGCCACTCCCCTCAGATGACCCGACCCGCACACAGGGTCCCACCCGGAACCGCCTGGTGAGGCCTTTTTGACGCAAACGTCAATCGCGACCCATTTGGTGGCCCGAAAAGTGGGGCGAATGCCCCATTTGCGCGGGCGTCCGATTCAGCGACGATCGGTTCATGACCAATACAACGAACAAGGCCGCGATCAGCCTGACCACCGGGCTCGAGGATGCGGAGAAGGTGACGGTGGCCTTCCTGGTCGCCGTCGGGGCAGCCGAATCGGGCCGGCCGACCATGATGTTCCTGACCAAGGAGGCGGTGCGCCTCGTCGTCCCGGGTGTGGCCGTCGCGACCGCCTGCGCGGGCTGCCCGCCGCTGGCGGCGTTGATGGACCGCTACACAAAGGCCGGCGGGCGATATCTCGTCTGTCCCATCTGCATCGAGTCCAAGCAGCTGGATGCGACCGATTTCATCCCCGGGGCCGACCCGGGCGGCACCGTGCAGCTGTGGGAGTGGATCGGCGACGGGGCGACCACCTTCAGTTACTGAAAGACACACGGCCCCGACTCGCGATGCGAGCCGGGGCCGTGAATGTCTTGCGGGTCAGGCGTTCTGCGCCGACAGCTTCCGGTACTCCAGAACCGTGTCGATGATGCCGTAGTCCTTGGCCTCGGCCGCGGTGAGGATCTTGTCGCGGTCGGTGTCCTTGCGGATGACGGCCGGATCCTTACCGGTGTGACGGGCCAGGGTCGAGTCCATCAGGCTGCGCATGCGCTCGATCTCGGCCGCCTGGATCTCCAGATCGGAGACCTGGCCCTGGATGGCTCCACCGACCGCGGGCTGATGGATCAGCACGCGGGCGTTCGGCAGCGCCAGTCGCTTACCGGGCGTGCCGGCGGCCAGCAGCACCGCGGCGGCCGAGGCGGCCTGCCCGAGGCAGACCGTCTGGATGTCGGCCCGCACGTACTGCATGGTGTCGTAGATCGCCATCAACGAGGTGAACGAGCCACCCGGCGAGTTGATGTACATGGTGATGTCGCGGTCGGGATCCAACGACTCGAGCACCAGCAGCTGGGCCATGATGTCGTTGGCCGACGCGTCGTCCACCTGCACGCCGAGGAAGATGATGCGCTCCTCGAACAGCTTGTTGTACGGGTTGGACTCCTTGACACCGAAGCTGGAGTGCTCGATGAAGGACGGCAGGATGTAGCGCGATTGCATCGGGTTCATTTGATACCTGCTCCTGGTCCCTCACCGTTGACGCTGACGCTGGTGATGATGTGGTCGACGAAGCCGTAGTCCAACGCCTCGGGGGCGGTGAACCAACGGTCGCGATCCGCGTCCGCCTCGACCCGCTCCAACGACTGACCGGTGAACTGGGCGTTGAGCCGGTTCATCTCTTTCTTGGTCAGTGCGAACTGCTCGGCCTGGATGGCGATGTCCGCAGCGCTACCGCCGATACCGGCCGACGGCTGGTGCATCATGATCCGCGCGTGCGGCAGCGCGTACCGCTTGCCCTTGGTGCCGGCGGCCAGCAGGAACTGACCCATCGACGCGGCCAGGCCCATCGCGTAGGTGGCGACGTCGCACGGCGCCAGCACCATCGTGTCGTAGATGGCCATGCCCGCGGTCACCGAACCACCGGGCGAGTTGATGTAGAGGTGGATGTCCTTGGTGGGGTCCTCCGCGGCCAGCAGCAGAATCTGCGCGCACAACCGGTTGGCGATGTCGTCATCGACCTGGGTGCCCAGGAAGATGATGCGCTCGGCGAGCAGTCGCTCATATACCGAATCGATGAGGTTGAGCCCCGACGTGCCACCACGCATGTCAGTCACGGCTGGATACCTGCTTTCTCGAGTTGTCGTACTCGTTCACCGACATTAACGAACGCGCAGCGAAGAGCACGCCCCAACAGGCGCGCTTTCGCTCACAGCGTCACTCGCCCTCGTCGTCCTTCTTGTCGGACTTCTTCTTGGCCTTCTTCTCGGACTTGTCGGCCTTGTCAGCCTTCTTGGCCTTCTTCTCGGCCTTTTCGTCGTCGTCATCGGCGGGCGCTTCGACCTCGGCCTCGGCGGCCTCAGCCTCGATCTCGGCAGTCTCCGCGCCGCCGGCCGGACCGAAGAACTCCGCGGTGTCGACGACGTTGCCCTCGCTGTCGGTGACGGTCGCACCGTGCACGACGGCGGCGATGGTCAGGCCACGACGGACATCGGCGAACATGGCGGGCAGCTGGTTGTTCTGCTGCAGCACCTGCAGCAGCTGCTGCGGCTCGATGCCGTACTGGCGCGACATCAGCACCAGACGCTCGGTCAGGTCGGCCTGGCCGACCTGGATGTCGAGCTTGTCGGCGACGGCGTCCATCAGCAGCTGGGTCTTGACGGCCTTCTCGGCCTCGCTGCGGGTGTTGGTGTCGAACTCCTCGCGGCTGCTGCCCTGCTCGGTGAGGCTCTCGTTGAACTTGTCCTCGTCGTGGTCCAGACCGTGGATCGCGTTGTGCAGGGTGTCGTCGACCTGGGCCTGCACGATGGCCTCGGGCAGCGGCACCTCGGTGTCCTCGAGCAGCGCTTCGAGCGCCTTGTCGCGGATCTGCTCGGCCTGCTGGATGCGCTTGGCCCGCTTGACCTGGTCGACCAGGCTTTCCTTCAGCTCGTCGATGGTGTCGAATTCGCTTGCCAGCTGGGCGAACTCGTCATCCGCCTCGGGCAGCTCGCGCTCCTTGACCGACTTCACCGTGACGGTGACCTCGGCCTCCTGGCCGGCGTGCGGGCCGGCGGCCAGGGTGGTGGTGAAGACCTTGGACTCGTCGACCTTCAGACCGATGATGGCCTCGTCGAGACCGTCGATGAGCTGGCCGGAACCGATCTCGTGGGACAGCCCCTCGGTGGCGGCCTCGGGAACGTCCTCGCCGTCGACGGTGGCCGACAGGTCGATGGAGACGAAGTCGCCGTCGGCGGCCGGACGCTCGACACCGGTCAGGGTGCCGAAGCGGGCGCGCAGGTTCTGCAGCTCGGTGTCGACCTCGTCATCGCCGACCTCGATCGGGTCGACCGAGATTTTCAGCGCGGTCAGATCGGGCAGCTCGATCTCGGGGCGGATGTCGACCTCGGCGGTGAAGACGAGCTCCTCGCCGTCCTCCAACTTGGTGACGTCGATCTCGGGCTGGCCGAGCGGCTGGATCTCGGCGGAGGCGACGGCCTCGCTGTAGCGGCTGGGCAGCGCGTCGTTGACGACCTGCTCCAGCACGGCGCCGCGGCCGACGCGGGCCTCCAGCAGCTTGCGCGGGGCCTTGCCGGGACGGAAGCCCGGGAGGCGTACCTGGCCGGCCAGCGCCTTGAACGCCTTGTCGAAGTCGGGCTCGAGCTCGGTGAAGGGCACCTCCACGTTGATCCGAACCCGGGTCGGGCTCAACTTCTCGACGGTGCTCTTCACTGCGTTACTCCTTGTATGTATGGGTCGTGATGTTCGTGCGGTCGGGGTGACAGGATTTGAACCTGCGGCCTTCCGCTCCCAAAGCGGATGCGCTACCAAGCTGCGCTACACCCCGTGCTTTACGTGCTGCCGGTCGGCACGCACGCACGCCGACCACGCGGAATACTACGGGCACGTGTCGTGGAGCAATCAATTGGATTTGATTGCGCCTTCGCCGGTACAGTCTCCGATGCACCGCATGCGGGCGTAGCTCAATGGTAGAGCCCTAGTCTTCCAAACTAGCTACGCGGGTTCGATTCCCGTCGCCCGCTCCACGAAGCACCTGGTAGACAGCGTTCTACCAGGTGGGGAGGCCTTCGAGTCGGGCATTCCGACCCCCGGTCAGCCCCGGATTGACTCGGGCACTGTGCCCGTCAATACAGCGGTGGGCCGGAAGTTGTCAGCAAGATCCGATGCGGATTCGCCGATCTTGAACAGTGATTGATACCACTCGAGAATCAAGACAAGATCTGTGGCCTGCGGGGCCAGAGTGGCTTAAGTAACCGATGCGACGGTGACGGCACGTATTCTCGTCAATCTTTCTTCACTTCGCAAGTAAATGACTTACAGGCATGTCATTACCTGCTGGCATAATTGGTGGCAGAAAGGCGGTCCATCGATATGACGACAGTAACTGAGCATTACGGCATCAGCGGGGAGGTGCCGTTTCTCAATGTGCATGTCGACCGTGACAATCTCATTTTTCTCGACCCGAGCGCCATCCGGAATGACCATTCCCCGCGAGGGCGGGCTGCATACGCTCAGCTCCAGTCGATGTTTACTCGCGTGGTCGAGGCGGCCCGCAGTAGCGACCCCAAAGATCATGCTCGTGGCCGGCTGCTTCTTCGCCATATGCACGAACCCAACGAGACGCGCTTGGGCATGTCTCAGTTCGGCGCTAACGGCAAGGGCTTCGGGGACGAGCTTTCGGACCAGTTCTGGGATGAGTTGCGAGCCAACCCTGCTTGTCAGGCAGCCGTACTGGAGCGCCTCGAAGACACACGGGTGTTCCTCGCGTACGTGGGAAACGACCGCATTTCGGACATGACGACGCGCATAATCTTCAATGTGCTCGCAGATTTCACTGCCGAGATGATGGACACCTACCCTGCCTTGCGCGCTGGCGCAACAACGGCGGTAAGTGATGTATGGACCGACGGTTCCGAATGGAAAACACAGAGCTTCACACTGCCCCACTGCGCGGGAAAGCAGTTGCTTCTTGTCCCTCGTGAATGGGTGTTCTGGCGCACCTTGATGGAGCCGGTGCAGTTTTACAACAGGTTTGCCACTCAAGTGCTTCAGGACGAAAGCGTGACAGTCGACGATAAAGGCAAACGGCGCGCTAAATCCAAACGAAGCATCAAGCAGGACAACCCGCTCGTGCGTCCCCTGAACAATCAGAAGGCGGTCGAGTACAAGGCCGAGCACGACCGGGATCTGTGCCGGGAATATCGCGGCTACATCGACATGAGTTTCCAGCCGATGACCGCTGACGAAGCAGCACGGCGGATGAGCTAACCCCGGAGCTTGATGACGTTGTCGCTCCGCGTGGGTGCTGCCATCGCTCCCAGGGCGGCCATGTCCTGAGCTGCGTCCTCGTCGGGGAACAGGTGCACGTACACGCTGAGCGTGGTGCCGATCTTCGAGTGCCCCATTCGACGGCTCAGTTTCTCGACCGGAATACCTGCCGCCACCGAGAGCGAGGCGTAGGTGTGCCTACAGGAATGCGGTGTGACGTCGGGTGAGAGAGCCACCCTCGGGAAGTTGGTGATCGCTCGCAGGACGGCCGGACCGAACACCGACTTCGAGAAGGTGGCGTGCCGCATCGGCGAATCCCAATCCAGCACCAGTCGCGCCTCGGCCTCTGTCACGGTGAGAGCAGCCAAAGCGGACATCTGGCGTGCGGCCGGATCACGGTCGTCAGGCTCGCCGTCTGCGCTGACCCGCACGCCGGTCGGCTTCACCTTCGACAGCGACATCGCCGGGAACAAGGGTGCGGTCGGATCGTCACGGCGGGGGTGGGCGGCCAGGTACTCCCACAGGAGTCCAGCGGTCGGAATTGGAAACGGCACCCGTCGGCGACTGCCCTTGGTCTTCGGTGTCAGATAACGCAGCTCTGCGCCGACGCGGCCGAGGGTTCGGTCCACGCGCACAGAACCAGCGCGGGTGGTGCTCAGAACTTCGAGATCACCGACCTGTAATCCCGCCATCTCGCCCGGCCGCAGACCCGAGAACACTGCGAGATCGACATAGACGTTGTACGGCCACGGCATCGATGCGGTCAGCGCCGACACCTGCGCCGGGGTGAGGAACTGAGACGGGTCGTCGATCGCACCGGCATGACCGGTGGTGTGGTTCGACGGCAACTTCACATAATCAGCAGGATTCGACGGCAACGCACCGTCCGCAACTGCCTGGCCCAGGATCATCCGCACAAGGAAGTAGGCGTTGCGGACCGTGCTCGGCTTCTTGCCCGCAGCAGCCATCCGGTTCACCCAGTCTTGGATGTTCTCGCGGCGAATTCCACTGATTGGATAGCCGCCGAACACCGCGTCGATGCGGAACTCCGCAAGACGCCGATGCCTCGTCGTGGTGCTGGGCGCCAGTGCATCCCGATATCCAGCGAGGGTGGTCCTCCTTCAAGTCTTGGCGAGACTCCAGCCAGGCATTAGCACAGTGGCGTGAGGTTCCCCCGGAAAGTGGACACGGGTTATGCGGCTTGAGTAGCCGCAGTCAGTGATTGTTCGTAAGCGATGGGGCTGAGCATTCCGATCGCGGAGTGTCGCCTCTGAGTGCTGTCGAAATGCATCCACTTGTCAACGGCTGCAATGAGTTCGGGCATCGTGGCGAAGGTGTGGCGGTAGTAGTATTCGTGCTTGATCGTCGATCATAGCGATTCGGCGCCACTGTTGTCCCAGCAAATCCCGGTGGCACCCATCGACCTTCGCAGGCCGGCATCAGCGCAGGCCTGGGCCATCGCCGCCGCGGTGCATTGAGTTCCCCTGTCCGAGTGCATGATGGTGCCACCCACCTGGCCGCCTCGGACGGCAACCGCTTGAGCCAGTGCGTCGGTGACCAGCTCGGTACGCATGTGATCCCAGCCCAGCACTCGTTTGGGATGCTCGTCGCGGATCGCACACAGGTACACGTCCCCTTCGCCGCAGGTCAGATATGTAATGTCGGAGCTCCACACCGCATCGGGGCGGCCCTGATCAAACTGACGCTCGACCAGATCCGGTGGGAACGACGCCGTAGGATCGACCACGGTGGTAGCGACTTGAAGGTGCGAGGGCTGATACCGGCTACACCGATCTCGGCCATGATCTTGGCCACCGTTTTCTCCGAGACCTGCTCGCCGGCCGCACGCAGGTCAGCGGTGATCCGCGGCGAGCCATAGGTCCCACCGGAATCGCGGTGGTGGGTGACGATCTTGAGCGTCAAATCGGCCTTCCGTTGGTTACTCTTTGTCAATTCATCTGTAGCCGCACGATTCTGTGCTTGTAGAAGCCCGACGTCGACACCTCCATCAGGCGAGCCATCCGGGTGATTGTGGTGGTGGCGCACTCTGCAGCCATCAGCTCGAACCGCTCTACTTCGGTCCGTTGGCCGCAAAGTACGCCGAGTCTTTTTTCAGGAACGCGATGTCCTTCTCCTGCTCGGCCACTTGGCGGCGTAACCGCGTCAACTCGGTGCGCTCAGCCGCAGTCAGCGGCTCGTCGTTGCGGGCCGTGGCCGCCTCAACACGGCGACGTTTCATCGGTGACCCACCGTCCCAACAGGCCTTCGTTGAGGCCAAGTTCGGGGGCGACCTCGGCGATCGTGCGCCCGGAGTCGATCACCCGGTGAGCAGCCTCGACCTTCTACTCAGTCGTGAAAGACCGACGGGTTCAGGACATAGTGACATCCTTCCAGCGGAACCAAGAATCCCGCTATCTCGATGTCCACCACACACCGGGGGGAGCCTCACGGTTCAAGTCTGAGGGCTGAGACGAGAAGTTGCCGCAAACAGTCAACTTCTGTGCGAGCATTTTGGCGAGTGCCGTTGCTCGCCGCTACATAGATTCCTGCCGTGACCGTGGTGCCTGCGATTAGGTCACAAGTAGCGCAGGAGAATGGGTGGGTCTGGGAATGGAATGTCTCGCATTAGCGCTGCTCGGACTCTTAATCGTGTCCGCCAGCAGGACTGTCGCAATGCTGGCAGCACTCAACGGGGTTCCGCCCCGGCACCGTGCCGACGTTCTGCGTGGGTTAGCAGAGTGTTATCGCTGGTGGCGGAGGTAGAACCTCCTCGGGCCGGGGCGACTTTCCGCCCCGGCCCGAAACCCCACTGCTGCCCACAGCGTCGAACCCGCCGCCGCGATGCTCACGTCTTCTCCGACCTCACTGGCGCTATAACGTGAGGACCCCGACGTATTCGCTCACCCGTTCAGGCGGCGAAATACCCTTCCAAACTAGCTACGCGGGTGCGACTCCCGACGCTCGGCCAGATCCAGATCGAAATAACAGCTGAAATGCTGGTAGTGCCGTTCATCGCGTTGTCGAGGGTCGCCTACGTCCACCTCGCACTCGCTGGCGTCGCGTCCGTCGTCACCGCCAATGCTCCGCAATTCTCAGCCCTGATAGTCCGCATCGCCACGACACCCAGCGCTGATCGACACCATCCACCGGATCATCGTCTACGGTCATTTCGTCAGAAAGGAGAAACTCTGGTGCCTTTGGGGACTGGTGGTGTCAACCTGGGTGAAAGCGCCGACGCTCTATTGGCCCTATACGTCGCTGAACGCGAGGCCGGCGGAGTTGTGCAAACCAGCATTTTGGTGATCTGGATTGCGGCAACCACATACCTGACTGCCGCCTTTGGCGTCATCGGGTTGCTCCACGACAAGCTTGACGCGCCGTACCTCTATTATTTGCTGCCTGCACCTGCGTGCGCACTGGCCGGCTACCACCTGATCCTCTTCGGCATTGGAGTAGTCCGGTCGAACTCAATTGAAAAACTCGAAAAGGGTGTGCTTCGAAAGATACATTCGACCGATGTAGGCATGGCAAGTCGCGATACCTTCGGTTCGGCCGCAGAGACAAACTGGACTACTTGGGGCAAAGACAACCTATCAATGACCGCGTCGGGAGTAATCGCTTTTCTCGTTCCGTACCTGTCCGCACTTGCCCTCACCATTGTGTGTCTGTCGAACGTCTCCACCCAATGCTCGAACGTTTCAGATTCATGCGGCCCCGCCTTCTATGCTGCATCGCTTATCTACCTGACCGTGGGAATTTCTATCGCAAGCCTCGCAATGAAAACTGTACGAAAGCTAGGTGCGGAAAACTAAGTGTGCGCATATCGGTCGACGCCGCAACGCACTAGGTTAATACGTTCGCGTAAAGCGCTTCGAACGCACAAATTGTGTTCGTCAAATCGTGTCGGCGTGCAATAGATCGACTGCGCTTTCCCATCTCCAGCCGTGCCGAATCAGAGGCGATTACAATCTTTATCGCGCGTGCGAGGCCGCCGATATCACCGGGTTGGTATAAAGCGCCATTAACGCCTTGCTGGACAAGGAGCGGTAGGGCATGCGAATCAACGGCCACCACCGGCAGTCCAGAAGACATAGCCTCCAGAGTTGCGATACTCTGCAGTTCAACTCGGCCGGGCATGCAGAATACGTCGGCTCGCGTGTATTCGGCGCCCAGATCAGCATCTTCTACCGTCCCAATGAAATGGACACGCGAGTCAACATCGATCGAACGAGCAAGCTTTTTGAGTCGCGACCCCTCGGACCCGCTGCCGACTATTCTCAGCTGCATTGCCGACAAGTAAGGCAGCACGCGTATCAATTCGTCCACGTGCTTCTCTTTATCTAACCTGCCGACGAAGAGCAACGTGGAGGCCGCTGAATGTCCATCGGCACCCTTCGGTCGGAACCGCTGTAAGTCAACGCCGCACGAAATCGCAAGACCACGAGTTTCACCAGTCTTTTCTCGAAGCACCTCGACTGCATGCGACGTTGGAACCGTTACCGCGTCAGCCTTTCGAAGTACATTCGCCAGATCCCGCCATGCAATTGATTTGATCGTTCCGTACATCCAATTCGGAACTCTGACAGGTAATTGCCACCTCAGATTCTCGGGCATAAAATGATTGGTAGCCACCAGCGGAATGTTCCGCCGTCCAGCTTCGATGGCGGACAGGCGACCGACCAAGAAGTGTGCCTGAATGTGAATGATGTCAGGCACAGCTTCGTCAAGTACTTCAGAAACAGCAGCTCGGGCACGGCTTATATCGGCAATGCGAAAAGTGGGGTGCCAGGGATACCGGTACGAGGGGATGCGATGAATAATGACACCGTGCCGCACCTCTCGATACGATTCACCGGAAGGCGAGGGGGCGATGACGTGCATCTCGTGGCCTTTGGCCGCAAGACCGACGGCCAGACGCTGGCTAAATATAGCGGCGCCATTGATGTCGGGCGGATACGTCTCGCCGCAGAGCGCAATTTTCACGTCGGCTCGTTCAATGGCAAGGGATCTGACGGTGGTGCATAGTCATCGCACAGAGCTTAGCCCCAGCGTCCCTACACACCTCAATCTGCGACGGACCGTCAGCCTCAATGACGGCAGCCAAGTTACCGTTGCGGACACTCACCCCAACAGCTCCCGGCGTGTGGTGCTGGCCATCCCCGGATGGAAGGGGACAGACGTCGGCATTCGCACGCTCACCCGTTACATGGTCGCTGCCGGCTTTCGGGTAGTAACTGTCAACCTGCCTGGCGCTGGGCTGACTGCTCGGTCTGTGGCCGTAGACGATCTGGACGCCCTCATAACGTTGATCGAGGAGGCCGCGCGTCAACTTCAGATCGGGGAATTCATACTCCTCGGTCATTCTTTCGGTGCAACCATCGCCACTTACTTTGCGGCACGGAAACCGGATGCGATCAAGGGGCTCGTCCTAGTGTCACCGGTGGTCGATCCCGGCGATACCGCAGCTAGGATTTCAGGCTACGCGGCAAGAGCTTTTGTAGGCATCAGTAGCCACATCCTGAGCGAGGCACCACGCTACATATCTGATCGTCTGATCCGGTCGTCAGCCATAGCCAACCTTTCAAACACACTCTTGGCCAGGCGGGGTATTCGCGGAGTTGCACGCATACGCAAGTTGTCGCTCCGCGAACATGGATTCGCCGCCGATCCAAGCGCGATGGCAACCCAGCTACGCCTGGCGTTTGAACATGGGTGCGGAGCCTACGCAAGCGCAGTCAGTCTGCCTGCCGCGATCATCGCCGGCGATCGCGATCAAATGTCTTCCCCGGCCGCGCTGGATCGCCTGTGCAATGCGTTTCCAAACGGTCGCCTTGTTTGTGCACGGGGGTCTGGGCATCTGGGCCATCACGAAGACGCCGACGTCTTCGGGCGGCTTGTTGCCGCCGCGCTGTCTGAGTTGACGAACACCGTCTGAAAATCGAACGGTTCAGATTCCGGCGCACAAGCGACGTAGGAATCGACGCGCAGATCCCGACGCACAAACCCGGCGTGGGACCGCCGTTTCGCACAGGCGGGGGCTGGAGCGGGCCCGGCGTGGAAGCGGTACCGCCATGCAGCTGTTGGTCGGTGGATCGAAGACTGTCCCGCTGCCACGCTCGGTAGCGTCGGCGGTGGCCGCTGCAACCACTGTCGCGAAGGCGATCGGCGTAACCGCAGCGGTGCCCACGAGAACGATCTGACGAATATCGATCACCATGTGCAGACCTTTCACCGGATCCGACTCCGGCTCTACTCGTAGTCGAATTTGCGCCTGCTGGGTGCCGCTGTCAGCGCCTGAGTTCAGCCTCAGAGAAGCCCGTTTCCTGTCGGTACGCTGGGAGTCATGAACGGCGTTCTCGTCATCCTCATCATCCTGGTCATCGCGGCGATCGCGTTCGTCGTCTACAACTCATCCCAGGCGAACGGCCGCAAGGCCGCCGACTCACTGGCCGACGCGAAGGCCGACGCCAGGCGGGTGATCGAGCGACTCGGCGGTCAGGTGCTCAACCTGACAGGTAGCGACGACGCCTCCAAGCAGGCGATGGCCGATGCCTCGGAGCGCTACACCGCAGCGTCCTCGCAGATCGACCAGGCCACCACGGTCAAGCAGGCAGAGCTGGCCAAGGAGAGCGCCGTCGAGGGCCTCTACTACGTGCGGGCGGCCCGTACCGCCATGGGCATGGATCCCGGGCCTGAGCTGGAATCCCTTGCCGGACAACGCTCTGCGGGCTCGGTTACCGAGGATCGCCGGGTCGAGTTCGAGGGACGCCAGATCGAAGCCTCCCCGACCCCCTCGGAGCGCACCCCGAACTACTACCCCGGCGGCCGGGTCGCCGGCCGGCCGGTTCCCGCCGGCTGGTACTCCGAGCCGTGGTGGAAGCCGGCCCTGGTGGCCGGCGCCTGGGGCGTCGGGTCGATGCTGCTGTTCAGCGCGATGTTCTCCGGGATGGCCGGCGTCGGCTATGACGCGCAGGCGTTCGAGAACGGCTACGGCGACGGATTCCAGGACGGCATGGAGCAGGGCCAGCTCGACGGTGGTGGCGATTACGGTGCCGAGGGGGCCGGCTGGGACGGCGGCGGCGACTCCGGTGGTTGGGATTCCGGCGGCTGGGACGGCGGCGGCGACTTCGGCGGCGGCGATTTCGGCGGGTTCGACTTCTGACTCGCCGAGATTGACGATATGGCCGCGTGCACTCACACAAGTTGACCCGTTTGTTCGTTTGGGCGGGATTTAGAGCCGGCTTTCCAGTCGGGCGGTGACGCCGGCCTCCTGCAGGTCGAGACGTTCCAGCATGGCCCGCACCGCCTCGTCCTCGATGCGACCCTCATCGCGTTCGGTGATCAACGCCGTGCGCTGCGCGGAGAGCACCGACCGGTAGACCCGGGAGAACACCTCGGCGCGTTTGGTGAGCGCACCCGGGTCGGGCATCTCGTCGGCGTCCTGGGTGTGCCGGGCGATGGTCGCCCGGATCTCGGCCACCAGCAGCGGATTGATGCCGGCCGGCGGGTTGGCCCGGAACTCGGCGAGCACCTCGTCGGCGGCGGCCTGTACGACGAGCTCGGCCTTGACCTCCTCGGCCCGGTCTGCGGCGTGGTCGTCGGTGAACCGCGACAGCTGGAGCCGCCGGATCAGCAACGGCAGCGTCGACCCCTGGATCAGCAACGTCCCCACGCTGACCACGAATGCGATGGCCTGGATGGTCGCGCGTTCGGGGAACGGTTCACCGGACACGGTGGTGGCCGGGATCGCGGCCGCCGCGGCCAGCGTCACCACCCCACGCATCCCGGTCCAGGACACCACGACGTTCTCCTGCCAACTCAGCGAGCGGCGGTCGATCCGGGAACGCCACCTGCCCGGACCTTTTCGGCGTGGCTCCGGCGGTGGGACACTCCATTTGGCCTCCACATGCCGGGCCAGCTTGCTGCGCCCGAACATCAGGAACACCGACAGCGGTCGGATCACCAACACGATCAGCAGCACGATCAGCGAGGCCACCACGACCTCCATCACCGATTCGTGCGCATCCTGCAGGTCCTCCAGCACGAATCGCAGGTGCAGGCCGATATAGGCGAAGACGAACGCCTCCAGCAGCACGTCCACCGAGTTCCACACATACCGTTCCTGCAGGCGGGTCTGGTACCCCGCGGACAACGTGCCGTTGCCGACGATGAACCCGGCGACCACGACGGCCAGCACCCCGGAGGCATGCATCTCCTCGGCGACGATGAACGCCGCGAACGGGACGACGAGGCCCTGCACCGTCTCCAGCCCGGGGTTGGCGAGGCGCTTGCGGAGCCACAGCGTGATGTAACCCAGCGCGGCACCGACCACGGGCCCGAGCACCGCGCTGTAGGTGAACAGCAGGAACGGGTTCTCGATGAAGGTGTGGGTGCCGGCCACCTGCGCCACCGCGATGCTGAACAGCGTCAGCGCCGCGGCATCGTTGATCAGGCTTTCGCCGGTCAGGATGGCCATCACCCGTTTCGGCAGACCCAGTTTGCGGCCGACGGCCACCGCCGTCACCGCATCCGGTGGCGCGACGATCGCACCCAGCACCAGCGCGGTGGCGAACGTCAGCGGCACCACCACCAGCCATGCCGAGACGGCCGCCACCGCGAATGCACTGACCACGACGAGCCCGACGCCGAGCCCGAGGATGGGCCGGATATTGCGCAGGAACGTCGGGAACGAGAAGTTCAGCGCCGCCGAGTACAGCAGGGGCGGCAGCACCACCGTCAGCAGGATGTGCGAGTCAAGTTCCGGCGGCTCGAAATCCGGCGCGAAGGACACCAGGATGCCGACCACCACGATGATCAGCGCAGGTTCCAGCCCGCGCCGATGCGCGATGGCGGTGACAACGATGGCTCCGACGACGACGAGAATCAGTTCCACTCGGAACATTCTCCCCTGAGGATGTTCTCAGGTCTGACAGGTGGGGCACCAGAACACGTTGCGGGCTTCGAGTTCGGCGGTGAGCACCGGTGTTCCACACACCCGGCAGGGCTCCCCGGCGCGTCGGTAGACGTAGGTGCGCGGCCGGCCCGGGCCGTAGGACGGCGCGCCGTGGTCGTGTTCGGGGCGGACCACCACGATCTTGCCCCGACGTACCCCGACCTTCATCAGCTCGACGAGGTCGGCCCACATGGCGTCCCATTCGTCGCGATCGATATGCGTGCCGGGCCGGTACGGGTCGATGCCGTGCCGGAACAGCAGCTCGCTGCGGTAGACGTTGCCGACGCCGGCGAGCACCGCCTGGTCCATCAGCAGACCACCGATGGTCCTGCGGGACTTGGAGATTCGTTTCCAGGCCGGCTCCGGGTCGGCGTCCTTGCGCAGCGGGTCGGGCCCGAGCCGGGCCACCAGGTCGTCGACTCCCCCGGCGTCGATCACCTCACAGACCGTCGGGCCGCGAAGATCGGTGCCGAACTCGGCGCCGACGATGCGCATCCGGACCGCGCCGACGGGCATCGCCAGCGGTAGTGGCGACTCGGTGAATGTGCCGTACAGACCGAGGTGCACATGCACCACGGCGCCGCCGTCGTAATGGTGGAACAGGTGCTTGCCCCAGGCGTCGGAGCGGCGCAGCACCCGACCGTTCACCGCGGCCGCACCATCGCTGAAGCGGCCCTGCGGGCTGGACACCGTGACCGGCGCGCGGCCGAACCGCTTCTGGTGCAACCGGGCCAGCCGGTGCAGAGTGTGGCCCTCGGGCATGGGTCAGGCGGGCGCGCCCGGAACCGGCGGCGCCACGTGGTCGACCTCGTAGGCGGCCAGGATGTCGATCCGACGCTGGTGGCGCTCGGCCTCCGACCACGGGGTGGACAGGAAGGCGTCGACGATGGCCAGCGCCTCCTCTTCGCTGTGCATGCGTCCGCCGAGCCCGATGAGCTGGGCCTTGTTGTGCTGGCGGGCCAGCTGTGCGGTCTCGACACTCCAGGCCAGCGCGCAGCGGGCGCCGGGCACCTTGTTCGCGGCGATCTGCTCACCGTTGCCCGAGCCGCCGAGCACGATGCCCAAGCTGTCCGGGTCGGCGACGGTCTTGACCGCGGCGTCGATGCAGAACGCCGGGTAGTCGTCCTCGGCGTCGTAGGTGTAGGCGCCGCAGTCGATCGGCTCGTGGCCGTTGCTCTTGAGGTGCTCGATGATGGTCTTCTTGAACTCGAATCCGGCGTGGTCGGCACCGATGTAGACGCGCATGGCGGTAACCCTACAAACACCTCCCGCCCAAACGAACATTTGGGCGGAAAAGTGCGAGTGAACCACGCCAGAACGTCAGTCTCGGTATCGGAGATTCCGCCGTCAGCCGACTGTGATCGCGTCCAGGCGTTCCTTGATGAAATCGGCCGAGGTCACCGGATCCAGCCCGCCGACCCGCCCGATCGGCGGTTCCAGCGGGGTGACCAGGGCGTCATGGTTGGCCTCGTAGAAGTAGATCAGTGAGACCAGGTCCTCCTCGGGAGCATGCGGCTGTGGGGGCAGCACGCGGTGCCGTCCGGACGGCCAGCGCCGCCCACTCCAGTACTCCAGCAGGTCACCGATGTTGACGGTCAGCGCGCCGGGCTCCCAGGGCGCGTCTTCCCAGCCCGCCTCCTCCGAGTACACCTGCAGCCCACCGGCTCCCGGTTCGCGATCCAGCACCGTGACGGTGCCGAAATCGGTGTGCGGGCCGATGCGGAACTGCCCGGGCTCCGGTTCGCCGACCACGCTCACCGGCGGGTAGTGGTTGATGTTCATCGTCCAGGTCGGCTGGCTGGCCAGCGCCGTGAACGGGTTGTCCGACAGCCCCAGAGCGTGTGCGAACAGCGCCAGCAGGTCATCGGAGAGGGTGCGCATCGCGGCGGTGTACTCGTCCACCAATGCCTGCAGGTGTGCGACCTCGGCCGGCCAGACATTGGGTGCAAACCAGATGAGGTCCACCTCCGGATCCCCGGTCGTGGTCTCCGCACCCAGGCTGAAGCTCTCCTTCAGATCGGGCGGGGTCTCGGTGCCCTCGGCACAGGCGTTGGCCTCTGCGCCCGGACCGATCCAGCCGTGCCCGCCGACGGGTACCGAATAGCGTTGTTTCACCTCGTCGGGCAGCGCGAAGAATTCCCGACTCGCCGCGCGCACCCGCGCCGCCAGCTCGGCGTCGACGCCGTGCCCGGTGACCACGATGAACCCGGCCCGCTGCAGACCCTCGTCGACCTCGGCGGCCAATCTGTCGGCATCCGCCCCGCCGGCATACCAGCGCGAGATATCCACTGTTGCAATGGCACTCATTCGGCCACCCCGATGTCCTCGTTCCACAGTTCGGGATGCGCGGCGATGAAATCCTCCATCATCGTCACGCACCGTTGGTCGTCGAGCACGGTGACCGCGACGCCGTTCTCGGCCAGCCAGTCATGTCCACCGGAGAAGGTCGTGGCCTCGCCGATGATGACCGCACCGATGTTGAACTGGCGCACCAGCCCGCTGCAGTACCAGCATGGCGAGAGCGTGGTGACCATGACCGTCGACCGGTAGTCCTGCTGCCGGCCGGCGCTGCGGAAGGCGTCGGTCTCACCGTGCACCGACGGATCGTCGTTCTGCACGCGCCGGTTGTGGCCGCTGCCCAGCAGTATGCCGTCGTTGGTGAACAGTGCGGCACCGATCGGAATTCCGCCCTCCGCCAGACCTTTTCGGGCCTCGTCGACAGCGACGTCGAGCATCTGTTCGGGTGTCACGCCGGCACCTTCTCGGCTTCGATCTTGGATCGGCAGAACACCAGATAGCACCCGGCGGCGAGCACGAACCCGACGAAGAATCCGATGTCACCCAACTCGGGCAACGCCCGTACGGCATATCCCACGAACAACTCCTGATTGCAGAACAGCAGGAACGACACCACCAGACCGACCAGGAACGACAGTAGCCCCGGCCAATTGGAATAGGTGTGGTCATAGAGGAATCCGTCGACGCGGTGACCGCGGCGCAGGATTTGATCGGCGAACACCACCCCCAGCCACGGGCCCACCCAGTAGGCGATCAGGAACAGGAAGCTCTTGTAACTGGTGGCGGCGTCGGCCAGCGCCCACCACGCGACCAGGAAACCGGCCAGCCCGAAGAAGGCGGTGGCCAGCGCCCGCGCGATGTGCGCAGGCAGCTTGACACCGGTGGTGACGAAGGCCATCCCGGCCGAGTAGACGTTGATCGCGTTGGCGGCGACGGCACCGATCGCGATGGCCAGCAGTGTCGCGGCGGCCAACCAGCCCGGCAGCGAACTGGTGAACGCGTCGGTCGGGTTGTCCGTCGCGGCCGTCACGATGGTGACGGATGCGGCGCCGACGATCGCCAGGATGGTGCAGGCCAGGAACAGTCCGGCCGCGGCGAACAGGCCGGTGCGCGCCGGGGACACGTTGCTCGGCAGGTAGCGGCTGAAATCGGCTGCATACGGCGCCCAGCCCGCCACATAGCCGAAGGTGGTGCCGACGGTCAGCAGGAATCCGCCGAGCCCGCCGACGCCGCCGTCGAGTGCGGGTGCGGCCAGGTCGGCCTTGGACATGATGACCACCGAGGTGATCGCGAAGATCACCGCCAGCACCGGGAACGCCCACCGCTCGAACGCCTGGACCAGGTTGTGCCCGAAGAAGGCCAGCGCGGTCTGCACGATGACCACCAGCAGCAGCGAGGGCAGCGCGCCGATACCGAACAGCGTCGACAGCGCGAACGCCGCGCTGATGCTGTTGGTGGCAAACCAGCCGACACCGGCGGTGATAGCCATCAGCGTCGACGGCACCGCATTGCCCTTGTAGCCGAAGGAAAGTCGCCCGACCACCATCTGCGGTACGCCCAGCCGAGGTCCGCGGGAAGACAGGAAGGCATGTGCGATCGCACCGAGCCCGGCGCCGACGATGATGCCGGCGGCCGCCTGCCAGAAGTTCATGCCGAAGTAGGACACCGCCAGCACACCCAGGAAGATGGTGGCGAATTCGAGGTTGGGCGAGGCCCACGTCCACAGCAGTTGGCTGGGCCGGCCGTGCCGGTCGGCCGCTGCGATGAATTCATTGCCGCCGGGTTCGACCGCAACGATACGGTCCCGGTAGCTGCCGTCGGTGCTGGGTTCAGCCGCTGTCATTCTCAGCACCTTTACCTGTGCGGCACATGGTTGCAACCGGAACGACCGAATTTCACACCTGCGGATTTCGTGGCCGGACACCTGGAGGACACCCGCTGGATGGTTGCTGTTCATCTCGGAATTGGTTGTCCAGCAAGCTAACCCGCGCGTCAATAAACTTCGTCGTGCTTGCTAGATTGTCTGCGCATTTCGGAGTGGACGGACACAGATGGGAGAAACCGATGGTTGGCGCGGTGTCGGTATCGGTGCGGGAGGCCATCGCGGGTGACGCGGTGGGGCGATGGCTGCGCGACGTCCGGGATCCGGCCGAACGCACCCACCAGCTGACCAAGCTGTCCACCGACGAGCTGCGCACCCTGGGCGGGCGGCTGGACCATGTTGCAGCCGTGGAGTTGTTCGAGTCGATCGACGACAAGCTGGCCGCCGAGGTGTTGGAGGCGATGAGCCCGCGCAACGCCGCCGAACTGCTCGACGTCCTCGATCTCGACCACGCCGCCGATGTGTTGCGCGAAATCAGGGACGCCCCGCGTGATTCGCTGCTGTCGGCGCTGCCGCAGGTCCGCGCCGAGGCGCTGCGCGGACTACTGAGCTGGCCCGCCGACTCGGTGGCCGCGCACATGGTGCCCGAGGCATTGACCGTGCGCCCGGACATGACGGTGTCGGCGGCGATGCACACGATCCGCGGCGACGCCGCGACCTTGCGCAGCGATTCGCGCACCGGCGCTTATGTTTACGTCACCGACCACGACAACCATCTGCTCGGTGTGCTCGCCTTCCGGGACCTGGTGCTCGCCGATACCGACGAGACGGTGTCAGCGCTGACCCAGAGCGATGTGCTGTCGGTGTCCCCATTGACCGATGCCGAGGATGCGGCGCAGGCACTGCTGGATTACAACCTGGTGGCCGTTCCGGTCGTCGATGCCGAGAACCGGCTGCTGGGCATCCTCACCGAGAACACCGCAGGCGATATCACCGAGGAGGAGGCCACCGAGGACGCCGAGCGCCAGGGTGGTTCGGAACCGCTGGAGGTGCCGTACCTGCGTGCCTCACCGTGGCTGTTGTGGAAGAAACGCATCGGCTGGCTGTTGCTGCTGTTCATCGCCGAGGCCTACACCGGCACCGTGCTGCGCCACTTCGAGGAGGAGATGGAGGCCGTCGTCGCGTTGGCGTTCTTCATCCCGCTGTTGATCGGCACCGGCGGCAACACCGGCACCCAGATCACCACGACGCTGGTCCGCGCGATGGCCACCGGTCAGGTCCGGTTGCGCGATGTGCCCGCCGTGCTGGCCAAGGAGATGTCCACCGGCATGATGATCGCGCTGACCATGGCGCTGGCCGCGTTGATCCGGGCGTGGATGCTCGGTGTCGGCCCGGAGATCACGCTGACGGTGTGTCTGACGGTGGCGGCGATCGTGTTGTGGTCGTCGTTCGTGGCGTCGATCCTGCCGCCGGTGCTCAAGAAACTACGGGTCGATCCCGCGGTGGTGTCGGCGCCCATGATCGCCACCATCGTCGACGGCACCGGGCTGATCATCTACTTCATGATCGCGCACGCGACGCTGTCGCAGCTGCAGGGGCTGTAGATCGATCAGTCGAATTCCGGCGACTCGTGCCGCGTGCGCTTCAGCTCGAAGAAGTGCGGGTAGGACGCGAAGATCACCGAGGCGTCCCACAGCTTGCCGGCTTCCTCGCCGCGCGGGATCCGGGACAGCACGGGACCGAAGAACGCGACACCGTTGACGTGGATGGTGGGCGTGCCGACATCGTCGCCGACGGCATCCATCCCGGCGTGGTGGCTCTTACGCAGCGCATCGTCGTACTTGTCGGTGCCCGCGGCCTCGGCGAGTTCGGCGGGCAGGCCGACCTGCTCCAACGACTTCTTGATGACGTCGTCGAAGTCCTTGTTGCCCTCGTTGTGGATGAGGGTGCCCATCGCGGTGTACAGCGGGGACAGGATCTCCGAACCGTGTGCCTGCTCGGCGGCGATCGCCACCCGCACCGGGCCCCAGGCCTTTTTCATCATCTCGGCGTAGTTCTCCGGGAGGTCGCGGCCCTCGTTGAGCACCGCCAGGCTCATGACGTGGAAGTTGACCTCGATATCGCGCACCTTCTCGACCTCGAGGATCCAGCGCGAGGTGATCCAGCACCACGGGCACAGCGGGTCGAACCAGAATCCTGCGGTGTCCTTCTGGGCAGTCTTCTCAGCCATTCGATCGATCCCCTCGGTTGCAGTGTGGCCACTCTCCACGACGGCACAACTATCGCCGCCGGGCATATGTTCCCGCCAGAGGACTAGGTTGGTCGCGTGGCACTTCCCAATCTGACTCGCGACCAGGCCGCCGAACGCGCCGCACTGGTGACCGTCGACAACTACCGCATCGACCTGGACCTCACCGTGGGTGAGAAGACCTTCCGATCCGTCACCACCGTGACGTTCTCCGCGCTGGCCGGCGCCGACAGCTATATCGACCTGGCCGCCGACACCGTGCGCAGCGCCACGCTCAACGGCCACCCGCTCGACGTGTCCGGGTACGACGAGGCCACCGGCATCCCGCTGCCCGGGCTCGCCGAGCGCAACGAACTCGTCGTCGACGCCGACTGCCTGTACTCCAACACCGGCGAGGGGTTGCACCGTTTTGTAGACCCCGTCGACAACGAGGTCTACCTGTACTCGCAGTTCGAGACCGCGGACGCCAAGCGGATGTTCGCCTGCTTCGATCAGCCTGATCTGAAGGCCACCTTCGATGTGACGGTGAAGGCGCCGGAACACTGGCAGGTCATCTCCAACGGGGCGACCTCGTCCGTCGCCGGAGCCGCCCCGGCGGCGACATCGAGTTCCGCGGTAGTCCATCAATTCGTCACCACCCCGAAGATGAGCACCTATCTGGTGGCACTCATCGCCGGTCCGTACGCCCGCTGGGACGATGTCTACTCCGACGGCCACGGCGAGATCCCGCTGGGCATCTTCTGCCGCGCCTCGCTGGCCGAGTTCATGGACGCCGAGCGGCTGTTCACCGAGACCAAACAGGGTTTCGGCTTCTACCACAACAACTTCGGCGAACCCTACGCCTTCGGCAAGTACGACCAGCTGTTCGTGCCGGAGTTCAACGCCGGCGCCATGGAGAATGCCGGCGCGGTGACCTTCCTGGAGGACTACGTCTTCCGGTCCAAGGTGACCCGCTACTCCTACGAGCGGCGCGCCGAGACAGTGCTGCACGAGATGGCACACATGTGGTTCGGCGACCTGGTCACCATGCAGTGGTGGGATGACCTGTGGCTCAACGAATCCTTCGCCACCTTCGCCTCGGTGCTGTGCCAGGCCGAGGCCACCGAGTACACCCAGGCGTGGACGACCTTCGCCAACGTGGAGAAGTCCTGGGCCTACCGGCAGGACCAGCTGCCCTCGACGCATCCGGTGGCCGCCGACATCCCCGATCTGCACGCCGTGGAGGTCAACTTCGACGGCATCACCTACGCCAAGGGCGCCAGCGTGCTCAAGCAGTTGGTGGCATATGTCGGCCTCGAAGCTTTTCTCGCCGGCCTGCGCGACTACTTCCGTGACCACGCCTTCGGTAACGCCACCTTCGGTGATCTGCTTGGCGCCCTGGAGAAGTCGTCGGGCCGCGACCTGTCCGGCTGGGGCCGGCAGTGGCTCAAGACCACCGGGCTGAACACGCTGAGCCCGTCCTTCGACGTCGACGCCGACGGCAAATTCACCCGGTTCGCGGTGCGCCAGTCCGGTGCCGCGCCGGGAGCCGGCGAGACCCGGGTGCACCGGCTCGCGGTCGGCATCTACGACGACGATGACAGCGGCAAGCTTGTCCGGGTGCACCGCGAGGAACTCGACGTCGAAGGTGACGTCACCGATGTTCCTGCGCTGGTGGGTGTTTCGCGCGGAAAGTTCATCCTGGTCAACGACGACGACCTGACCTACTGCTCGTTGCGGTTGGACCCGGAGTCGTTGCAGACGCTGCTGCACCGGATCGCCGATATCGCCGAGCCACTCCCCCGCACGCTGGCCTGGTCGGCGGCCTGGGAGATGACCCGCGAGGCCGAACTGAAGGCCCGCGATTTCGTGGCGCTGGTGATCGCCGGGATCCATGCCGAAACCGAAGTCGGTGTGGCCCAACGGCTGCTGCTGCAGGCGCAGACCGCGCTGGGCTCCTACGCCGACCCGGCGTGGGCGCAGGAGAACGGCTGGCCGGCCTTCGGCGATGCACTGCTGGATGCGGCGCGCGAATCCGCTCCGGGCTCGGATCACCAGCTGGCGTTCGTCAACGCGCTGTGCACCTCGGTGCTCGCCCCGAACCACGTCGCGGTGCTGTCGACACTGTTGGACAACGAGCCGGCCGCGGTGAACCTGGCCGGCCTGGTGATCGACACCGATCTGCGCTGGCGCATCGTGACCGCGCTGGCCCGGGCCGGGGTGATCGACGCCGACGGTGCCGAGACCCCCTTCATCGACGGCGAGTCCGCCGGTGACAACACCGCGGCGGGTAAGCGCAACGCCGCCGCCGCAGCGGCCGCACGCCCCCAGCGGGTCGTCAAGAACGCCGCCTGGCAGCAGGTGATCGAGGACGACACCATCGCCAACATCACCACCCGCGCAATCGTCGGCGGCTTCGTGCAGCCCGGCCAGGGTGAGCTGCTGGCTCCCTTCCGGGATCTGTACTTCGCCTCCATCTCCGGGGTGTGGGAACGTCGCTCCAGTGAGGTCGCCCAGACCGTGGTGATCGGGCTGTACCCGTCCTGGGATATCAGCGAGGGCGGACTGTCCGCGGCCGACGCGTTCCTGGCCGGCCCGGATGTGCCGCCGGCGTTGCGTCGGCTGGTCCTCGAGGGTCGCGCCGGAGTGGAGCGCTCGCTCAAGGCACGCGCCTTCGACGCGAGCTGATTTCCTCGCGAGCGGCCGTGTCTGTACGTCGACACGCCGTCAGAGATGACAGTTCACGGTCGCTCGCGGGATCTGGGTGTCGGGGCATCTAGGCTGCCGCCATGGCGCACCCGAACAGCCGCAGAGCCCGCGCGGCACGCCGTCGTACCCGGCGGGTGAAGGCGGCGGCCAACGACCTCACCACCGCGCAGTGGACGTCGATCCAGGACGCCTGGGGCAGCTGCGCCTACTGCGGGGTGACCGATAAGCCGCTGCAACGGGACTGTGTGATGGCGATATCGCGCGGCGGGCGCTACACGATCGACAACGTGGTGCCCGCCTGCGCGGCGTGTAATGCCAGCAAGTGCAATGACGAGGTGACCGGCTGGATGCGGCGCAAGCGTCTCGACGAGCGGCTGTTCCTGGAGCGCTACGTCGCGATCCGGGCGCAACTCATCTCCCGGACAGCAGTCGACCCCGGTACCGAATTCGATACCGGGGCCGATGAAGCTGTTGTCAGGCCGGCGAGACCGCTGCCGACATGACGTTGACGGCGCTGACGAGTGCGTCGATCAGGTTGCCCTCGCGCAGCGAACCGAGCGCGGCCGACACCCCGAGCGGGGCGGCCGTCTCGGCACCGCGGCCCTTGAGCTCGGACCCGAAGACCACCTCGATGGCCTTCTGATTCGGCGACACCGCGAGCAGCATGGCGTTGTCGGCCGTGGGCACCTTGGCCAGGATCTCGCGAGCGCTCGCCGCGGTATCCGCACCGAGGTCGCCGATGTAGACCGCGAAACGCGCCTTGGCGTACCGAGAGCCGTACTTCAGCGCATCGTCGAGCTTGACCAGATCCTTGGTCGAGAACGGATAGTGCACCGACAGTTGGCCCGGCTCGGTGACACCCGAGATACGACCAGAGCTGGTCAGGGCGAACCCGTGGGGCAGATCGACATCAGTCACCGGGACGGCCGGGGCATGGCTACCACTTGCCACTTGCGCCACCTCCCACCGTCACATGGTCACCATGGCCGCCGTGCCCGTGGTCAGCCGGCTCGTCGGCGGCCCACAGAATCGGGTCGTGCGTCCACTCTTCGGAAAGCTTGTACGGTTCCGGATGGGGTCCCTTGTGGCGATAGGCCAGTGCGGCCAACACCAGAAACAAGAGCAGCGGGATCCCACCCATCAGGCCATGGGTAAGTGCTGTGCTCACCAGGCAAACCTAGCGTAAGCCTCGCTCACGCCGCTCCTTCACCCAGATATCTGACCCATGCCGGGTCGAGTTCCTTCACCGAGGAGATCAATCGCCAGTGCTGCCCCTTGGGCGGCATCGGTGCCGAACGCAGCGCCCAACCCAACTCGGCCAGCAGCCGGTCGGCCTTACGGTGATTGCACGCCGAGCAGGCCGCGACGCAGTTCTCCCAGGAATGCTCGCCACCACGACTGCGCGGGATCACATGGTCGACGGTGTCGGCCTTGCCGCCGCAGTAGGCACACCGGAACCGGTCGCGATGCATCAGCGCGGCGCGGGTCATCGGGATACGGGCCCGGTAGGGCACCCGGACGAAGGTGCGCAACCGGATCACCGAGGGCACCACGATGGTGCGGGTCGCGGAGTGGATGACCGGTCCGGACGGGTCATCGTGCACGACGTCGGCCTTGCCGCACATCAGCATGATGACGGCGCGACGCATGGGCAGCGCGGTCAGCGGCTCGTAGGTCGAATTCAGCAACAGCACCCGTCGTCGCCCCCAGACCGAACCCTGGTGGACGGTGGGCAGAGCGTCGGCGACTTGTAGAGGACGCGCGGCACTAGGGGCGACCACGGCCGTGGGGTATCCGGCTCCCGCTCGTCGAGCAGGGCTTTTTCTGCGCTGCGACATTCGTCCTCCGGGGGACAGTCCACCATGATTTGTGGTCGCTCGCACGGCTATTTCGACTGTGTTCGCTGGTCAGTCCGGTGAACATCGGGTGACATGCCTTTTAGCCCGGCTGATCGCCGCCCCGTGCGGACCGATGACGGCAGATCGGGAACAATGGGTCCGGTGACCCAGGCGCAGCACTCGTTCTACGACGAAGTCGGTGGCCACGACACCTTCACCAAGATCGTGGCCAAGTTCTACGAACTGGTGCGCGAGGACGAGATCCTGCTTCCGCTCTACCCGGAAGACGATATGGACGGCGCCGAGGAGCGCCTGCGACTGTTCCTGGAGCAGTACTGGGGCGGGCCGCGGACCTACTCCGACAACCGCGGGCACCCGCGGCTCCGGATGCGGCATTCGCCGTTCCGGATCGGCTTCCTGGAACGTGACGCCTGGCTGCGCTGTATGCACACCGCGGTCGCCACCATCGACGCGCAGACCCTGGACGACCGGCACCGTCAGGCCCTGCTGGACTACTTCCAGATGGCCGCCGATTCGATGGTGAACTCGGCCTTCTGATGACCTGGTGGGCGGACGCAGTGTTCTACCAGGTCTACCCGCGCTCGTTCGCCGACAGCAATGGCGACGGCGTCGGCGACCTGGACGGCATCACCTCGCGACTCGACTACCTGGCGGCCCTCGGTGTGCAGGCGCTGTGGCTGAACCCGGTGATGGTCTCGCCGATGGCCGACCACGGTTACGACGTGTCCGACCCGCGCGATATCGATCCGCTGTTCGGCGACCTGCCCGCGCTGGACCGGCTGCTGACCGCCGCGCATGCCCGCGACATCAAGGTGACCATGGACCTGGTCCCGAACCATGTCAGCTCGGCGCATCCGTGGTTCGTGCAGGCGCTGGCCGATCCGGGGCGCCGGGACCGGTTCATCTTCCGTGACGGTGTCGACGGCGGGCCGCCCAACAACTGGGTGTCCATCTTCGGCGGGCCGGCCTGGACCCAGGTGCCCGACGGTCAGTGGTACCTGCACCTGTTCGACGCCGCCCAGCCCGATCTGAACTGGGAGCACCCCGAGGTGTTCGCCGATATCGAGACGACGCTGCGGTTCTGGCTCGACCGCGGAGTCGACGGCTTCCGCATCGACGTCGCCCACGGCATGGCCAAACCGGCCGACCTGCCGGACATGGATCTGACCGACAATCAGCTGCTGCGCAACCGCGCCGACGATCCACGCTTCGACAACGATGCGGTGCACGATATCCACCGGTTCATCCGACGGGTGCTCGACGACTACCCCGAGGCGGTGACCGTCGGCGAGATCTGGGTGCATGGCAACGAGCGCTTCGCCAAGTACCTGCGTCCCGACGAGCTGCACCTGGGATTCAATTTCCAACTGGTGCAGGCGGATTTCTCCGGCAACGCCATTCGCGCGGCGATCGACAACTCGCTGGCGTCGGCTGCATTGGCGGGAGCCGCCCCGACCTGGACGCTGTCGAATCACGATGTGGTGCGCGAGGTCAGCCGCTACGGCGACGGCACTCCGGGTGTCGCACGGGCCCGGGCGATGGCACTGGTGAAGCTGGCACTGCCGGGATCGGTGTTCGTCTACAACGGCGCCGAACTCGGCCTGCCGAATGTCGAGCTGCCCGACGAGGTGCTGCAGGATCCGGTGTGGGAGCGCTCCGGTCGTATGGAGCGCGGCCGCGACGGCTGCCGGGTACCGATGCCGTGGGGTGGGCACCAGCCGCCGTACGGGTTCTCGTCGAGCACCGAGACCTGGTTGCCGATGCCGACCGACTGGGGACCCTTGACCGTGGCTGCGCAGGCGGGCGATCCGGCGTCGATGCTGGAGCTGTACCGGCGGGCGATCGAATTGCGCACGCGTCGTCCGGAATTCGAGGGATCCACAGTGGAATGGCTGGGGACTTCGGTGTTCCGACGCCCCGGCGGACTGATTTGTGTGTTCAACACCGGGCCTGCGTCGATGCTGCTGCCCGACGGTGAGGTGCTGCTGAGCAGCACGCCACTGGACGACGGGATGTTACCGCCGGACGCCGCGGCCTGGCTCGTGTGATTTCGGCGCGCTTGCGTACGGTGGGCGTACGCGAGCGCGCCGAAATCACCGCAGCACCAGCGCCGGGTCCCCCAGTCGTCGGTAGACGGATCCGAACCGGGCGTCGACCCGCAACCACGCCGGATGCGCACGTACCCGGACGATCTCGTCGGTGGCCAGCACATCGGCGTTCTGCGGCAGGAACCCCATGGCGGTCAACGCGAACACACACCGCATCGGGATGCCGACGCTGGACTCCCCGGCGCTGACCGCCAGCACCTCCTGATCCAGCAACGAGGCCGGCGGGCCGTGCGCACTGCTGTGCTCCTTGGCCAGCGCGGTCCCGCGCTCCGCGAGGTCCAGGATGGCCCAGGCAGGCACATCGTCGAAATGCTCGAACCCGGTGTCCGGGGGTAGCGCACCCCGCCACGCCGAGTCCATCGCGAAACCCGGCTCCACATAACCGGAATCGTCCATCGCGGGCAGCGACTGCACCAGAGTGTCCGCGCCCGCCGACAGGTCGGTGGGGCGCACCCGGCCGGCCACCACCCGACAGGCCAGCACGTCGAAACCCGTCGACACCCAGGCCACCACCTGACCGGTGCCGGCGCGTTCCCGGAACCGGATCACCGCCGCGTCGTCGAGGCGCAGGGCGCGGTCGACGAAGGTCGCCAGATCGTCACGATGGGCGGCGTTGTCCAGCCAGAGGCCGCGGTCGGGAGTCATGACCGTTGAAAACGTTGCAGATACTCCCGGTGATGCGGCAGCAATCGCACCAGCTTTTGCTCCTCGATGTTGAACGCCGCCAACTGGGTCTCACCGATCACCGCGGGTTTGGAATCCGGATCGGCACCCACCGAGCGCACCTCGTAACCCAGGTTGAAATCCACCGCGCGCAACCGGTTCACCCAGATGGTGACCTGTAGCGGTGAATCCACCAGTCGAAGTTGGCCTTTGTATTTGACGTTGACCTCGGCGATCAACAGACCGATGGTGTCCAGATCGTTGATGAACGGCTCACGAAGGAAGGGCACCCGCGCCTCTTCCAGGATGGTGACCATCGTCGCGTGATTGACGTGCTGGTACATGTCGATATCCGACCATCGCACCGGCACCGGTGTGACGAAACGCTCAGCCACTTGTCCCCGTTCCTGAAGTCCTTGTCATGCTGCGGATCTGCCGGGCGGCCACCGAGAGCGTCGCGAGATCTGTCTGCCCCTCGGCCTGGATCTCGTCGAGTGTGCGCTGTGCGCGGTCGACCCGGGAACTGTTGGTCAGCTCCCACTCCTCGATCTTCTGCTCGCCCGTCTCGTCCGGTTCGCCGACGGCCAGCACATCGAAGCACAGCGCGCGCAGCGAGCCGTAGATGTCATCGCGGATCGCCAGCCGCGCCAGCGAGTGCCAGCGGTCATCGCGCTCCAGCCCGGAGATCGCCGTCAGCAGACCGTCGATGCCCATGTGGTCCATCAGCGCGAAGTAGGTATCGGCCACCTCCGCGGCGTCACGGTCGGCGATGTCGGCGATGTCGATGACGTCCAACAGGCTGTAGCGGTACAGGCCGGTGGCGATGGTGTAGGCCAGTTCCGGTGCCACACCCTGGGATTCGAACTCGCCGGACTCCTTGGCGACGATCGCCTTGTCGGCACCGCGCAACCATTGCGGCATCAGCGGGGTCAGTGCGGCGACCTGGTCGGCGAACCGGTTGATCTCGGCGCCGACGGCCAGCGGCTGCGGTCGGTAGTTGACCAGCCAGCGGCCCGCGCGGTCGATCAGCCGGCGCAGATCCAACGTCATCCGATCGGTCACCGCTGTCGGCAGACCGCCGATACCGGCCACCTTGACGGCCTGCCACACCTCACCCGCCTTGAAGATGGCATCCGTGGCGGCGTAGGCGCGCACCGCATCAACCGGTCCGACACCGGTGTCCTCGGACATCCGGTAGGCGTAGGTGATGCCGCTGGTATCGACCAGATCGTTGACCAGCATGGTGGTGACGATCTCGCGGCGCAGCTGGTGGGACCGGATGTCGCCGACGAACCGGTCACGCAATTCAACCGGGAAGTACTGCGGGATACGCACCGCGAACACCTCCTGATCGGGCAGGTCGGTGCGCAGCACCTCATCCTTGAGGGCCAGCTTGACATGCGCCATCAGCGTCGCCAATTCCGGTGAGGTGAGCCCGATCCCGATCTCGCGGCGGCGCAGGATCTCCTTCTCCGAGGGCAGCGCCTCCAGCTCGCGGTTCAGCCCGCGTTGGGTGACGAACTCCCGAATCTGGCGGGCGTGCACGGGCAGCAGGCTGGCCGAGTTGGCCCGGCTGGTGCCCATCAGGTCGTTCTGATCGATGTTGTCGGCCAACACGAGTCGGCCCACTTCGTCGGTCATCGACATCAGCAGCGGGGTGCGTTCCTCGACGCTGACCTTGCCTGCGGTGACCAGTGAGTCGATCAGGATCTTGATGTTGACCTCGTGATCGGAGCAGTCGACACCGGCCGAGTTGTCCAGCGCGTCGGTGTTGATCCGGCCGCCGGCCAGGTCGAACTCGATACGGCCGCGCTGGGTGACACCCAGGTTGCCGCCCTCACCGACCACCTTGACCCGCAACTGATTTCCGTTGACCCGCAGCGCATCGTTGGCGCGGTCGCCGACGTCGGCATCCGATTCGGTCTCGGCCTTGACGTAGGTGCCGATACCGCCGTTCCAGAACAGGTCGGCCGGGGCCAGCAGCACCGCCTTCATCAGGGCGGGTGGTGTCATCTCCTCGACCCCGTCGGACAAGCCCAGCGCATGCCGCACCTGACCGCTGATCGGGATCGACTTCTGCTCGCGGCTGAACACCCCGCCGCCCTCGCTGATCAGCGACTTGTCGTAGTCGTCCCAGCTGGACCGGGGCAACGCGAACAACCGCTCCCGCTCGGCCCACGACGAGGCCGCATCCGGGTTCGGGTCCAGGAAGATGTGCCGGTGGTCGAAGGCGGCCAGCAGCCGGATGTGCTGGGACAGCAGCATGCCGTTGCCGAACACGTCACCACTCATATCGCCGACGCCGACGACGGTGAAATCCTGGGTCTGGGTGTCCACACCCATCTCCCGGAAATGTCGCTTGACCGACTCCCAGGCCCCCTTGGCGGTGATCCCCATCGCCTTGTGGTCATAACCCACCGAGCCACCGGAGGCGAACGCGTCACCCAGCCAGAAGCCGTAGGACTTCGCGACATCGTTGGCGATATCGGAGAACGTGGCGGTGCCCTTGTCGGCAGCCACCACCAGGTAGGCGTCGTCCCCGTCGCGGCGCACCACACCCGCGGGGGTGACGACGTCGCCGGTGGACTTGTCGACATTGTCGGTGAGGTCGAGCAGTCCCGAGATGAACAGCCGGTAGCAGGCCACCCCCTCGGCGCGGGTGGCGTCACGGTCGGCGCCGGCGTCTCCGGTGGGCAGCGGCGGTGACTTGACCACGAACCCGCCCTTGGCGCCGACCGGCACGATGACGGCGTTCTTGACGGCCTGCGCCTTGACCAGACCGAGGATCTCGGTGCGGAAGTCCTCCCGGCGATCCGACCAGCGCAGCCCGCCGCGGGCGACGAACCCGAATCGCAGGTGCACACCCTCGACCCGTGGCGAATACACGAAGATCTCGAATTTCGGCCGGGGCAGCGGCAATTCGTCGATCAGGCCGGGGTTGAGCTTGAACGACAGCACGTCCTGGGCGCGGGCCGAACCCGGCGCTCCGACGAAGTAGTTGGTACGCAGCGTGGCCTGCACCAGGCTGGCGAAGGCCCGCAGCACACGGTCGGTGTCCAGGCTCACCAGGGCGTCGATATCGGCGGCGACGGCCGCCGCAGCCGCCTGGGCATCCAGCGTCTTCCCCGAGGCGGACATGTCCCCCTCCGGGGTGAACAGCGCCTCGAACAGCTCGACGAGTGAACGCGCCGTGCTCGGATTGCCGTTCAGCACACCCTCGACGAAGGACTGGCTGTACGGGAATCCCGCCTGGCGCAGATACTTTGCGTATCCACGCAGAATGGTGACCTGCTGCCAGGTCAGCCCGGCCCGCAGCACCAGTTCGTTGAAGTGATCGATCTCGGCGCGACCGTGCCAGATGGCGGTCACGGTATCGGCGAACCGCCGCGCCACATCCTCGATCTGGGCGTCCGGGGTGGACGGGATCGACGGGTGTGGAGACACCTTGAACTGATAGATCCAGACCGGCAGACCGTCGGCGCGGTTCACGGTGAACGGCCGCTCCTCCAGCACCACCACACCCATGCACTGCAGCATCGGGAGCAGTTCCGACAGCGACGCCGACCGGCCACCGAGGTACCAGGTCAGCCAGTCCACCCGATCATCACCGCCGTCGCGGAAGACCAGTTTGACCGAGTTGTCCTGCAGCTCTTCGATGATCGCGATATCACCGATGGCGTCGGCCGGCGTGAAGGCCTGCTTGTACACCTCCGGGAACGCGCCCGCATAGTGCTCGGCGGTGCCCTGATCGATGGACCCGGTTTTCACCGACCCGATCAGCCGGTCGGCCCACGTGCGGGCCGCCTCGGTGAGCAGATGCTGGATCCGCTCCTCGTTGTCCGAGGACGCGTCGATATCACCACGTTGGGTGCCGTCGGGCATCTTGATGGTGAAATGCACCACCGCCCAGGGTGATTCACTGACCCGGGCGGCGTAGTCGATGCTTGCGCCGCCGAGCTCACGGACCAGGATGTCCTGCATCTCCAGGCGGACCGCGGTGGTGTAGCGGTCACGCGGCAAGTACACCAGGGCGGACACGAAGTGCCCGAGTTGGTCGGCGCGCAGGAACAGCAGGGTGCGCCGCAGCGACCCGAGGTCGACGACCGCACGTGCCATCTCCATGAGGTCCGGGGTGTGCAGTGCGAACAGCTCGGAGCGCGGGATGGTCTGGATGACGTCGAGCATCAGCTGGCCCGGGTGGCTCGGATCGGAATGCGATTGCGCCAGCACCTCGTCGACCCGCCGTGAGATCAACGGGATCTCAAGAACATTGGCGTTCATCGCCGCGACGGTGAACAACCCGACAAAGCGGTGTTCGACGGCCTGACTGGAGGCCGGGCCTGCCGGGTTCTCCCGGACCACCACTATGTACGGGTAGGCGCCGTAACGCACGAAGCTGGGCATGGTGGCCTGGGCCAGCACCAGCAGGTCGTCGGCATCGCTGAGCTGCGGCAGCACATCGGTGCGCAGCTTGAGCACGCCGAGCCGGCTGGCCGGGTCGACGGTGGCCTGACCGTTGTGCACCGCGCACCGCTGATAACCCAGCAGCACAAAATGCCCGTCGCCGAGCCAGTGCAGCAGCGAGGCGACATCGCGACGGTCCGGACCGGGGAAATGCCCGGCGTGATCGGAATCCAGCGCGTTGGCCAGGCCGATCAGGGTGGCGTTGAGCGCCGCGGAATCGGCGGCCACCTGCCGGGCGTCGGCGAGCACCGAGGGCATCAATGCGGCAACCCGGTCGACGGCCTCGGAGTCGACCGCCGGGGCCAGCCGCACATGCACCCACATCTCGTCGGTGCCGTCGGCGGGGGCATCGGGATCGGTGGCCGGCGCCAGCGCCACCAGTGACCCGTCCGCGGTCCGGGTCGCCCGCAGCACCGGGTTCATCACGCCGGTGTAGGCCACGCCGAGCCGGTGCAACAGCACCGTCACCGAGTCCATCAGCATGGCGCTGTGGTCGGTCACCACCTGGATGGCCGGGCCGAAACCGCCCGGATCATCGGCCGGATAGACCGCGACCAGAGTCTCGCCCGGTGTGCGCCGGTGACCCAGCCGGGTGTGTGCGGCCAGCAGTTCCTGTGGGACCAGCTTGGTGGTGCCACGGACGATCGGCGCGGTGATCGCGGTATCGGCCGCGGGCGCGTCCCCATAGGGTCCGTGATGGGTTTCGGTATAGGCATTGGCCAGGCGCGCAACGGCATCCTGGCTCAACTGCAACTGGTCGGTGGTTCCGGGATTCACCGTCATGGGAGAAGGCTCCTCACTGAGCATCTCGAGCGACCTGCGCGGCACACACGGCGACCCTATCGCCACCGCGAACCGCTTGGCCTTCACCCCACCGGATTCACAGGGCCATAACGACAAAACGGCTACTCCGACGTCACCGTCGGCGCAACCGTTTTGTCGTTTTGGAGGAGAGTTCTCAGTCGCGCGTCAGCTTGCGATGGGTGACGCGGTGCGGGCGTGCGGCGTCCGCGCCGAGTCGGGCGATCTTGTTCTCCTCGTAGGCACCGAAGTTACCCTCGAACCAGAACCACTTGGCCTCGTTGTCGCCGTCGCCCTCCCACGCCAGGATGTGCGTGCAGGTGCGGTCCAGGAACCAGCGGTCGTGGCTGATGACCACGGCGCAGCCCGGGAACTGCTCCAGCGCGTTCTCCAGTGAGGACAGCGTCTCGACGTCCAGGTCGTTGGTCGGCTCGTCGAGCAGGATCAGGTTGCCGCCCTCCTTGAGGGTCAGCGCGAGGTTCAGCCGGTTGCGCTCACCACCGGAGAGCACGCCGGCCGGCTTCTGCTGGTCCGGTCCCTTGAAGCCGAACGCCGATACATAGGCCCGCGACGGGATCTCGTTCTGCCCGACCTCGATGTAGTCCAGCCCGTCGGACACGACCTGCCAGACGTTCTTCTTCGGGTCGATACCGGCGCGGCTCTGGTCGACGTAGCTGAGCTTGACCGTCTCGCCGACCTTGACCTCACCGCTGTCGGGCGCCTCCAGACCGACGATGGTCTTGAACAGCGTGGTCTTGCCGACACCGTTGGGGCCGATGACACCGACGATGCCGTTGCGGGGCAGCGTGAAGGACAGGTCCTTGATCAGGGTGCGCCCCTCGAAACCCTTGTCCAGATGGCTGACCTCGACGACGGTGTTGCCCAGTCGCGGCGGCGCCGGGATCTGGATCTCCTCGAAGTCGAGCTTGCGGGTCTTCTCGGCCTCCGCAGCCATCTCCTCGTAGCGGTCCAGGCGGGCCTTGTTCTTGGCCTGCCGGGCCTTGGCACCCGAACGCACCCAGGCCAGTTCTTCCTTCAGCCGCTTCTGCAGCTTCTGGTCCTTCTTGCCCTGCACCTCCAGGCGCTCGGCCTTCTTCTCCAGGTAGGTGGAGTAATTGCCCTCGTAGGGATAGGCACGGCCACGGTCGAGTTCCAGGATCCACTCGGCGACGTTGTCCAGGAAGTACCGGTCGTGGGTGACCGCCAGGATGGCGCCCTTGTAGTCGGCGAGGTGTTGCTCCAGCCACAGCACGCTCTCGGCGTCGAGGTGGTTGGTCGGCTCGTCGAGCAGCAGCAGGTCGGGCTTGGACAGCAGCAGCTTGCACAGCGCGACGCGACGCTTCTCACCACCGGACAGGTGGGTGACGGGCTCGTCCGGCGGCGGGCAGCGCAGCGCGTCCATGGCCTGCTCCAGCTGGGAGTCGATATCCCAGGCGTCGGCGGCGTCGAGTTCCTCCTGCAGCTGGCCCATCTCTTCCATGAGCTCGTCGGTGTAGTCGGTCGCCATCAGTTCGGCGACCTCGTTGTACCGGTTGAGCTTGGCCTTGATGGCGACGCCGTCCTCGACGTTCTCCCGCACGGTCTTGGTCTCGTCGAGCTCGGGCTCCTGCATGAGGATGCCGACCGTCGCGCCGGGCTGGAGGAAGGCGTCGCCATTGTTGGGCTGGTCGATGCCGGCCATGATCTTGAGAACACTCGACTTACCGGCCCCGTTGGGACCGACAACGCCGATCTTCGCGCCCGGAAGGAAGTTCAGGAAGACGTCGTCAAGGATCACCTTGTCGCCGTGTGCCTTGCGGACCTTCCGCATCGTGTAGATGAATTCGGCCATGCCGTGCTCGTGCCTTCCTGTGGCTGGAAATCGCGTAAAACTCGCGTTCCATCCTAGGCACGGCCGAATCCCGCGCTACGCCGAGATGAGCAGCTCCGGATCCGGCGCCTGCTCACCCGGCTGATCCTCGGCATCCTCGGCGGAGTCCTCGACCCGCCGGGTGCGCTCCAGCTTGGCGCGCACCCGCGACAGATCCGGACCGACCGCCGAGGCGCGGACCTCGACGCTGGACCGGCGGTTACCGTCCTTGTCCTCGTACTCGTCGGTGTAGATCTGGCCGACGACGACCACCGGATCACCCTTGTAGAGCACGGCGGCCATACCGGTGGCGACCTTTCCCCAGCAGGTGACGGTGACGTACAGCGTGTTGATCGTCTCCCAACTGCCCTCGGGGGTGCGTCGGCGCGAATTGCTGGCCATCCGGAACTTGACGAAGTCCTGATCGCCGACGCGACGCAGGACAGGATCGGTGATCACGTTGCCGACGGCGGTGAAGGGTGTCTCGAACATGGCATGCCTCTCTGGTCATCCACCGGTCGGCGGAATGCCGGCCGTGCGCCCATTGACCCGCCGGGCACCGACAGCGCGGCCAGGGCTGACGGTCCAGAGCGGCAGGCTGTGGATGAACCGGTGATTGTGGACAAACATGTATTGCGGCTACCGCAAGGCAACCTGCTTCGGCGTTGGGGGAAGATCGACACGTGGGACATGACAGCTCTGGTGCGAGCGGCACGGTGCGATGACGGCGCCGCAGCAGCTGACCGACCGTTACGAGCTGTTCGAGACACTCGGCTTCGGTGGCATGTCGGAGGTACACCGGGCCCGTGACGTCCGGCTCAACCGTGACGTCGCCATCAAGATCCTGCGCGCCGACCTGGCCCGCGACCCGAACTTCTCGCAACGGTTCCGCCGCGAGGCCCGGCACACCGCGGCGTTGAACCATCCGGCAATCGTCGCGGTGTTCGACACCGGCGAGGCGGAGACTCCGACCGGCAAGCTGCCGTTCCTGGTGATGGAGTACGTCGACGGTGCGACCGTCGGCACCCTGATCCAGCGGCACGGCGCGCTGCCGCCGCAGCGCGCGATCTCGATCATCGCCGAGGTGTGCACCGCCCTGGAGTTCAGCCACGGCCGCGGCATCGTGCACCGCGATATCAAGCCGGCGAACATCATGGTGACCCAGTCCGGCGCGGTGAAGGTGATGGATTTCGGCATCGCCCGGTCGATGAGCGCCACCACCGGCGACCGGCTGACGGCCACCTCCGCCGTCGTCGGCACGGCCGCGTACTTCTCCCCGGAACAGGCCCGCGGCCAGCAGGTCGACGCCCGCACCGATGTGTACTCGCTGGGCTGCGTGCTCTACGAGATGTTGACCGGGCAGGCACCGTTCACCGGGGACACCCCGCTGTCGGTCGCCTATCAGCACGTCCGCGAGCGGGCGGTACCACCGTCACAGCGCCGTGCCGGCATCTCCCCCGAACTCGACGCGGTGGTGATGACGGCACTGGCGAAGAAACCCGAGAAGCGTTATCAGAGTGCCGCCGCCCTGCAGGCCGATCTGCAGCGGGTCGGCAGCGGGAACGCGCCGATCGCGCAGCCACCATCGCCGCAGGAATCCGAGGACACCGATCAGACCCCCGCGGTCGGCGGCTCGCACACCCGCACGCTGCCGGCCGTCCCACGGCGCTCGCGCGGGTGGCTGGCGGCCGGCGCGATCGCGGCGGTGGCGCTGCTGGTGATCGCCGGGGTCTACATCGTGGGCGCGGTCAATCGTGTTCAGATTCCCGATGTGCAGGGCCTGACCAGCCAGGAGGCGGTGAGCCAACTGCAGGACAGTGGGCTGAACCCAGTGGTCGACTCCCGACCAGACGGCTCGGTGGAATCGGGACGCGTCATCGGTACCGATCCCGGCTCGGGTTCGTCGGTGTCCTCAGGTGACGACGTCACCGTCAACGTGTCCACCGGACCCGAACAGCGCCGCATCCCCGACGTCGCGAACATGAGCTACGAGGATGCGGTGCAGGCGCTGGAGGATGCCGGCTTCTCTGATGTCCGCCGTCAACCGCAGGCATCGTCGGCCGAACAGCTCGACCGTGTCATCGGCACCATCCCCGCGGCCCGGCAGGATTCGGCGACCAGCAATGAGATCGTCATCCTGGTCGGCTCCGGGCCGTCGGCGCGGACGATGCCCGATGTGACCGGGCAGCCCGTCGAACAGGCCACCCAGAACCTGGAAACGGCCGGATTCACCACCATCCTGCAGGCCGAGACCGACAGCATGCTGCCGATCGGGCAGGTCGCCGAAACCGATCCCCCGGCCGGCGCCTCGGTGCCCTCGGATGCCCCGTTGACCCTCAAGGTCTCACGCGCCAACCAGTTCGCGATGCCCGATCTGACCGGTCTGTTGTATGCCGATGCGCAGCAGCAGCTGCAGGCCCTCGGCTTCACCGGACTGCTGCTCAAGGGACCCGACATCGACGCCGGCGGCGACAGTCGCTTCCGGGTGGTCCGCCAGGATCCCGCGCCGCGCACGGGTGTGAACCGCAACGGCACGATCACGGTGAGCTACGGCCGATAAGAGGCCGCTAGGACTTGTTGCGGTCCTCGATCTGGGCCAGCTTGGCGAGCATGTTGTTGTAGGCGGCCAGTTCGGCGTCCTCGTCACGGTCGGCCGCCCGGTCCAACCGTTTGGCGGTGCGGTTGTCGCTGCGCCGCCATTGGATGAGCAGGGCCAACATGACCAGCACGAGCGGGACCTCACCCGTCGACCAGGCGATACCGCCGCCCAGCTTCTGATCGCCCAGCAGGTCGGTATGCCAGGACAACTGCAGCGACCGGTAGAAGTCCCCGGCCAGCACGGTCTGCATGCCCATCAGCACGACACCGAAAAACGCGTGCAGCGGCAGCGAGCCGAAGACCATCGCGAGCTTGCCCAGATGCGGGATCGGCCGCGGCGTCGGATCCACCCCGATGACCACCCAGTAGAAGAGATAACCGCTGAGCAGGAAGTGCACGTTCATGGCCAGGTGCGCGGCATGGCTGCCGGCGACCGCGTCGAACAGCCCACCGAAGTACAAGCCGTAGAAACCGGCGACAAAGATCGCCGTCGACACGATCGGGTTGGTGAGGAACTGCGACACCCGGCTGTGCAGCGCGGCCAACAGCCACTCCCGCATCCCGGGCGGGTTGTCCTTGCCCGCGGTCGGCAGCGCCCGCAGCGCCAGGGTGACGGGCGCACCGAGCACCAACAACACCGGCACCAACATCGACAGCAGCATGTGCGCGGTCATGTGCATGCTGAACATCGCCGGCATGTACCGCCCGATACCAGAGGATGTGGCGAACAGCAGCGCCGCACACCCGCACAGCCAGGCGATGGTGCGCCCCATCGGCCAGGCGTCCCCGCGGCGACGCAGGCGGATCACCCCGGCGATGTAGACCGCGGCGATGATGATCGCCGCCGTGCCGAAGACCAGGTCGAAACGCCAGTCGGACAGGATCCGGGCCAGCGTGGGCGGGCCGGCCAGGTCGTAACCGATCTCGACGGCGGTGATCGACGGGATCGTGGTGGGCGGGGGCGGCGGGGTGCGACCCAGCGCGACGGCAAGGCCGAAGGTGATACCGAAGATCAGCGACTCGACGAAGGCCAGCTGGATCAGCGGGCGTCGCGCGCTCGGATCGGCGGCCAATGCCGTGACCGACCGTCCGCGCTGCAGCCATCCCAGTACTCCGAGCACCACCAGCGCCGCGGCCTTGCCGACCAGCAGCCAGCCGTAGGTCTGGGTGAACAGGTCGGCGGGCCGGACCCGCACCAGGGCGTTGACGGTGCCAGACAGCGCCATCGCGACAAAACACCACAACGCGATCGCCGAGAAACGCCGGGCGGCGACATCGGTGTGGTCGCCGCCGCGCACCGCCAGCGCCCACAACGCCAGCAGCCCACCGGCCCACACCACACCCACCATCAAGTGGATGAGCAGGCTGTTGGTGGCGACGTCGTGGCTGCCACCCGAGGACGAGTGCCCGGTCAACGCCAGCGGCAGCAGAGTGGCCAGTGACCCGGCCAGCAGTGCCGGAGTCCACGACCAGCGCAGCACCGGCATGCTCACGACCGTCACGATCGCGGCGAACAGTGCCGTCCACCGCCAGGTGCCGGCCGTCTCGATCAGACCGGCGACCGTCCAGATCTCCGACAGCCCGAGCTTGCTCAACGGCTGGCCGGAGATATCGGACACCGTCAATGGCACCAGCAGCGCCGCGCAGACCGTCCAGACGCCGGACGCGACGGTGCCGGTGCGCAGGGCGCGGTATCCGGTCACGTCGAGCACGCCACTGCGCTGCGGTGGCACCAGGAAGGCGGCCATCAGGAAGGAGCCGACCGCGACGGCGGCCGCGACCTCGCCGACGGCACGGACGAACGGCAACCCGTAGGTCGTCACCGTGCCCGGGTTGGGCAGCCCGGTGGCGGCCAAACTGTCGACCAGGGACAGGCCGCCGATCCCGGCGGCAACGGCACCGGCGAGCAACGCGACGCCCCACAACGTCGGCCACACGGTGCTGGAGCGCACCGGCGGCGCAACGGTAGTCATGCCATAAAGGGTAAGTGGGCTCCTCAGCCGGCTGCGGACCGGCGTGACACCTGCTCGCGCTGCAGGTACGCCTTCAGCGCGGTCTTCTCCACCGTGTTCAGGTCGGCGAGGATGCCGCGGATCTCTTTGAGGAACGCCGCGCGACGCTCGGACAGGTCGGGGGCGCGCTTGAGCAGGTTCTGATCGGCGACCACCTGGCGGGCGGTCGCGAACAGCAGCGCCGACACCGATTCGGCACTGCGCACCTTGGACTGCGCCACGTGCTGGCGACCGACACCGAGTGCCAGCTTGGTCAGATCCGGTTCGGAGATCTCGGCCGACGCATCACGCAGCACATCGGCCACGATCTCGTAGGCCTCGAAGAAGGGCCGCAGCATGGCGGCGCCGAGCAACGGCTGCTTGATGCGCAACAGCTCGCGGATGGCATCGGGTCCCTGGGCGATCTTGTCCTCCCAGTCGTCGACCCAGGACATCTCGTGGGTGACGTTGTCGCGGAACGCGGCCGAGTCGGCGAAGTAGAACTCGAACTTGAGCAGGTCGCGCAGCCGCATCACCTGCGCCCAGAACGCGTCCAGCCAGTCGGAGTCGGCGGTCGCCGCGTGTGCCAGCGCCAGCTCGATGATCGAGGTCTCCAGGAACGCGTAGATGACGGAGTTGCGGTAGAACGCCGCCTCGTGTTCGTCCTCCGGGGCGATCCGCCAGACCGGTTCACGGCCACCGTCGACGCGGGTCACCGGATGCCCACCGGAGAGTGCGTCGACCGCGGCCCGCACGCCTTCCGGTGTGCGCAGCCGCAACACGCTGTTGGTCATCGGGATCTGACGGCGCTCCAGGTAATCGAGCGCGTCGGCCAGGGTGTGGTGCAGCTGGTCGACGGTGAGCGCGACACCACGGGCGGCCAGCAGCAGCGCCGAAACCAGCCCGGTGGCGTTGACCGGGGTCACCTGCACGATGCGCCAGGCCACCTCGAAGGCCATCTTCTGCATCGCCAGCCGCTTGGCGTCCTGGTCGGTGGCGATGGGCCCGTTCGGTTCGCCGAGGTACTGACGCATCGACACCGCTTCCGGGAAGCGGACGTAGATCTTGCCGTAGTTCCGTTCGCCCTGGGCCTTGATGAAGTTGTAGAGCCAGCTGACGCTTTCCGGTGTCTTCTCCCCACCGCGCGCGTAGGCGGCATACTCGGCCGTCTCGTGCAGTTGGTCGAAGCTGATCGACACCGGCTGCAACAGGATGTCCTCGCTGCGGCCGTCGAGGTAGGCGTCGGCGACATACGACAGCAGACCGAGCTTGGGCGGCAACATCTTTCCGGTACGTGACCGGGTGCCCTCGATGGACCAGTTGAGGTTGAACCGTTTCTCGACGATGTAGCCGACGAACTGGCGCAACACGTACTTGTAGAGCGGGTCGTCGAGCTTGCGGCGCAGGAAGATGACCCCGGAATGCCGGAAGATCGGACCCATGAAGCCGAAGGACAGGTTGATCCCGGCGAAGGTGTGCACCGGCGGTAACCGGTTCTCCTGCATGGCAACCGGGACAATGACCCCGTCGAGATAGGACCGGTGCGAGAACAGCAGGACCGCCGGATGGATCTCCAGCGAATGGCGCATCGCCTCGATCTCGGTGCGGTCGTAGTCGATGTGTGGGTCGAATCCGCGGCTGAAGATGGCCCGGCCCATGGTCGGGATCAGATCGACCGAGAACCGGCTCCAGCCGGTGGACAGCTCGTCCAGCATGGCCCCGGCATCTTCGATTGTGGCGCCCGGGATCTGGTCGAGACCCTCCCGGAAGCGGGCCGAGGCCAGCATCTCCGGTTTGACCAGTCGTGGCGACTTGTACTCGGGGCCGAGCAGGCGCAACTCCACCCGCTCGATGGCCAGGATGGCCCGACGGATGACGAATCGGGCGAACTCCCTGGGGTTCTCGGCGGTGGTGGTGTCGTTCCACTGCTGACGCAGCTCGGAGACCTTGGCGGGTTCGCCGGCCACCACCCGGGCCCGGGACGGATCCTTGCGCAGGATGCGGCGCTGCAGCAGTTCCGGTGGCCGGTAGGTGTCGCGACCGGAGATCAAGGACACAAGTTTGGAGCGGGTGGGCAGACCGCCCGGCACCCAGAAGATCCGCACCGGCACCACGGAGCGGTCCGGGTCGGCCGAGAGCAGTTCGACCAGGCGCGCCATCACGGTGGCCGGCGGGTCGTCGGAATGGTCGGGCAGCAGCAGGACCTCGACGCGGGCGTCGGGGCGGTCCCGGTGTTGCTCGGCCAGCCAGGCGTCGAGCAGTTCCTGTTCGGCGGGCGAGCCGACGGCGGCGAGCACCAGGGTGTCCCCGGTGGGGCTGAAGCTGGCGAAGTCCTCAGCGACCGCTTTCACCGGTGCCCTCTCCCGAACGTTGGTAGACAGCGTGATTCATCGGTTCGATGTCCTGCGGCCAGGCCAGCAGGGTGTCCAGGTAGAGCTGGCGAACCTCGGCGATCCGGCCGGGCAGGTTGTCGTGGGTCCAGTCGTCGATCGGGATCGGCGGGAACACCGCGACATCGACCTTGCCGGCGTTGAAGGTGCTCGAGTCGCGGGCGGCGATCACCTCCGCGTTGCGGATGACGATCGGCACGATCGGGATGCCGGCGGCCATGGCGATGCGGAACGGCCCCTTCTTGAACGGACCGACCTCGGTGGTGTCCAGCCGGGTGCCTTCGGGGGCGATCAGTATCGAAAGCCCTTTCTTGGCAAGCTCTTCCACCTTGCGCAGCCCCTCGATGGCGGCCTGCGAATCGTCGCGGTCGATGAATGCCGCGTCCATCACCTTGCCCAGCGGTCCCATCAGTGGGTTGCGTTCGAGTTCCTTCTTGCCCACCCCGGTGAAGTTCTCCCCGACCAGTCGGCCGGCGATCAACGGGTCGGCCTGGTTGCGGTGGTTGAAGATGAACACCGCGGGCCGTTGGGCGGTCAGATTCTCCTTGCCCAGCACGTTGAGATCGATACCGGTGGTGAGCATCAGCAGTCGGCCGAAGTTGTTGGTGAAGAAGTTGACCCCGGTGCGTCTGTTGCGGGTCAGCAGTCCGAGACCGATGGCCCCGGCCGCAACCGTCGGGATGGTCGCCAGGCTGGCCAGGGTGCGGATCTGCGATACCGGGCTGCTGCCGCTGCGGCTGCTGAACTTCAGGATCGGCCAGCCGCGCTTCTGGGCAACCGAGGCGAGCTTGCCTGCCGGATTGGTCGGGCGTGGGTTGCCGACCAGGTACATCAGCGCGACATCCTCGTCGCCGTCGGCGTAGAAGTAGCTCTTGGCCAGGTCCACCCCGTTTTCGGCCGAGAACTTCTGCACCGCATCGGCTTTGCCCGGACCCCAGATCACCGGACTGGACACCTCACCGGTGATCAGCCCGTGTTCGTCGACCTCGAACCTGTTGCTCAGCACGTTGTCGATGCCCAGGAACCGGGCCACGGGTTCGACCTGCACCGTCAGCGCCGACGAACTGAGCACCACGGTGTGTCCGCGGGCCTGATGCGCTCGCACCATCGCCCGCATCTCCGGGTAGATACGGTCGCGGACGTGCTGGACGAACAGCCGCTCCCCCATCTCGTCGAGATCGGACACCGAGTTGCCGTGCAGCATGCGGGCACCCTTGCCGATCAGGTCCTCGAATTCCGAGCGGCCCAGCTGGTGGTTCAGCCCGGCCTGCACCATGCCGATGAACTCGCCGACGCTCAGCTGTCCGCGGCGCAACCGGTCCTGGGTCATCAAGACACCGGTGAACCCGGCGACCAGCGTGCCGTCCAGGTCGAAGAAGGCACCGACCTGCGGCCCCTGCGGGCTGGCCTCGATTTCGGCGACCGTGCCGGGAAGGCGCATGACCTTCGACTCGCCGTTGCCCGAACTCATTGCGCGGCACTCCCATTCGATGAGGCAGGTTGCGGTACCGAGAAGGATGCGGCGGCGACGCGCGCGTCGCCGCCGAGGGCGAGCACCTCGTCGAAACCCTGCACCAGGGCGCGACCCCACAGCTCGTCGTCGACGAAGGAGGCCCGGTCGTATCGGGTGGTGACGGTGACATAACCGCCACGCGATACCAGCACCGTCATCATCGCAACACCTGGGAGCGGGCCGAGTCCGTAGTGCCGCAACACCTTTGCCCCGGCGATGAAGGTGTCCCCGGGGTAGACCGGCACGTTGCTGGCCTGCACATCGGAGTTGACCACCGAACCGGCCACCGATTCCAGGATCGCGTCGGGCAGGAAGCTGGCGATCGGTGCGATCGAGCCCACCATGTCGATGGCCCGCTCCTCACGCTTGCTGGTCATCTGCGAGCGGATGGCCCTGATCCGGCGTTGCGGGTCGGCGATGCCGATGGGGGCGGCCAGATTGATTCCGGCGAAACGGTTTCCGCCCGCCGGGTCGTCTTCGGAGCGCAGGTTCACCGGCACCGCCATCGGCAGTGCATCGATGGGCATGCCCTTGGCGACGTGGTAGTGCCGCAACGCCCCGCACAGCCCGGCCAGGTAAGCGTCGTTGATGGAGCCGCCGGCCGCCTTGGCCGCCGTGTGCAGATCGGCGAAGACGATGTCGATGGCCTCGCTGCGCGAGGACAGGCTGCGCCGACGTAGCAGCGGTGAGTGATCGGCCACCGGCCGGGACACCCGGGTGGTGGACAAGGCGTAGTCGACGACACCGCTGACCGCGGCGGCCGGATCACGCACCACATTGGTGACCGCGGCCACCGCCCCGCCGACCAGACCGAGCACGCTGTTGGTGATCTTCATGGGCATCCGGTTGATGCCCAGCTTCATCAGGTCGTTGGCCGACAGATCCTGCGGAATCGGTAGCGGCGCAAGGTCACCGACCGGGACGTCGCGCTCCAGGTTGTAGATGTGGGCGAACATCTCGACGGTGCCGACCCCGTCGGCGACGGCGTGGCTGAGGTGCAAGATGGTGGCGGCCCGGCCGCCTTCGAGACCTTCGACCAGGGTGGCGCTCCACAGCGGCCGGGTGATGTCCATCGGCGACTGCAGCGAGATCTCGGCCAGGTCGAGGACCTCGCGCAGAGTCCCGGGTTCGGGTGCCCGGACCCGTCGCACGTGGAAGTCGAGATTGAAGTCGGGGTCGACCACCCAGCGCGGCGATGCCGTCGGCAGCGTCGGCATCACCACCTTCTGGCGCAGCCGCAGCACCTTGCGCGACGCCTGTTCGAATACCGCGCGGAACCGTTCCCAGTCCGGCGTGGTGTCGAGCAGCTCGACGCCCATGATGCCCGAGCGGGTGCGGGGATTGGCCTCGCCGCGGTGCAGCAGGGTGTCGACGCCGTTCAGTTTCTGGGGCAGGCCCGCCGCATCCAACGGCACCCTGCTCATTGCGTGCAGCTCATCGCGCGGACTCTCCTCCTGATTACGCCGCTTGTGCAGCGTCCACGCTAGTCGGCGGCGCTGCGGTGCGACGGCCCTTTGGTGGGGAGCGCCGAAGCTCACAGCTTCAGGCTGAGGTTCGGCGTGTGTCCGGAAAGTCGCGATATGAAGCGGCGGGCAGGATCCGTTTCTGCTGGCCGTTCTGAGCCGGCGTGATCCGCAACGTCACAGACGCCTTGTGGTCAGCCGGGCGGAAGTAATAGCACTCATCGGTCTCCGGGCAATAAACGCAGACCACGTCGACGGAGTCCTTGTCCATTGGTCGCTTGTGGACGCCATGCCGGTCGGTCCAACCCGAGTTCAACATGACAACCACGCTCCCCTTCTGACCCGACCGGTACTTGACCTGAATACGGTGGAAGGTGCCATCGGCATACGCCACAAGATCGAACGGCGCGTGTTCGGTGGTGGGGAGCAACATATCGAAGCCCTTGGACACCAGATCCGCATACGCCTTGGCGACACCGAGGTCGCCCTTGTTCTTGGTGTGATGTCGAGCCATTGATCGCCCTTCGATCGTGCCGGTACATCGCGGACGAGGTGCCGGCATCGGTTGCTGAAAGGGCGCAGTTGAGGTGTAAATTACGGGGGTCCGACCCGCCCCCGTGGCGCAACGGATAGCGCATCCGGTTTCTACCCGGTGGGTTGCAGGTTCGAATCCTGTCGGGGGTACTTTCTTTGAGTTCGTCCGCACGGTGCAGCCCTTATCTCTGTTGACCGCACCGTATCGCGCACCTCCGACAAGCCAGCCGCGTCAGGTCAGCCCGATGTACACCGACTTCGTGTTGAAGTAGGCCTCCAGGCCCTTCTTGCCGCGCTCGCCGCCCCAGCCCGACTGCTTGTGCCCGCAGATCGGCATCGACGGGTCCGCCGCCAGTGCGGAGTTCACCCAGATCTGGCCGCCGCGCAGCGCGTTGGCCACGCGGTGCGCACGGCTGAGGTTCTCGGTCCAGATCGCACCGGCCAGCCCGTACTCGGTGTCGTTGGCGGCGGCGATGGCCTCTTCCTCCTCGTCGAACGGAATCACCGAGCCCACGGGTCCGAAAATCTCCTCGGTGATCAGCCGCATGTCCGGGGTGGTGTTGGTGACGATGGTGGCCTCGTAGAAATAGCCGGGACGGTCCATCGGCTTGCCACCGGTGATGACCTCGGCGCCGGCGGCGACACCGTCGCTGACGATGCCCTCGACCCGGGTGCGCTGCTTGTGGCTGATCAGCGGCCCGAGCACCGACGTCGGGTCCTCGTAGCCGCCCATCGGCAGCATCTGGGCGAATCCGGCCAGCCCCTCGACCACCTGGTCGTAGATCTTGCGCTGCACGTAGATCCGGGAGGTGCACGAGCAGTTCTGTCCGGAACCGGCGAGCAGGCCCATGCCGGCGCCCATGATCGCCTTGTCCAGGTTGGCGTCGTCGAACATGATCAGCGGTGACTTTCCGCCGAGTTCCAGCGTCAGGCGCTTGAGGTTGCCCGCAGCGGCCTTGACGATGAGCCGACCCACTTCGGTGGACCCGGTGAAAGCGATCTTGTCGACATCCGGGTGCGCGGTCAGCGCCGCGCCGGTGGTCTCGCCGTAACCGGTGATGACGTTGAGGACGCCGTCGGGCAGACCGGCCTCGCGGAAGATCTCTTCCAGCTTGAGCGCCGACAGCGGGGTTTCCTCGGCCGGCTTGAGCACCGCGCTGCAGCCGGCCGCCAGCGCCGGAGCGACCTTGAGCATGGCGACGAAGAACGGCCCGTTCCACGGGATGATCAGGCCGACGACACCGACCGGCTCCAGCTGGGTGAAGGTGTGGTACTCCTCGAAGTGGCCGAGCAGACCGTCGGAGACCAGGTTGGCCGACTCGCCGTGGATCTTGCCGACCCACCCGGCGTAGTAGATCAGCATCTCGTTGGCGACCTTGATGATCTGCTGGGCGGCCATCGCGTTCATGCCGTTGTCGCGGGCCTCGATCTCGGCGAGTTCCTCGGTACGGGCCTTGATGATCTCGGCGGCCTTGAACAGCACGTCGGCCCGGTGCGCGGCGGGCAGCTTGCGCCAGACACCCGACTCGAAGGTCTCGCGGGCCCGGGCGACCGCCGCGTCGACGGTGGCCTGGTCGGAGTCGATCACCTCGGCGATCTGCTCCTCGTTGGACGGATTGAACACCGGGATGACGCCGCCGGAGCCACGGTTCTGCAGGGCGGGGTCGATGTCGATCGTGTTGGTCACTGTCCTCGGGTCCTCTCGTCGCGGTCCGAAGTGAAGTTACGCGCGTAAGTGGGAGGTGTCCAGGGTCGGAACGGGGTGTATTCGGGGATTCGTACTCAGCCGGCCGAGCGGCGCAGCTCCTCGAACGCAGAGCTCAGACTCGGACGGATCGTCAGCACGGCCGACAACCCGATCAACTCCAGTGGGCGCAACGTTGCAGGGCCGTCGGCCACCACCACCAACGGCACGTCGGGCGTGAGCCGTTCATGCGTCTCGACCAGCACCGACATCCCGTATGACGCCAACATCTCGGTCTCGGACAAGTCCACGATCATCGCGTCGGGTTGCTTCTTGATGGCGGCCGACACGACCTGACGCAGGCCAGGGGCGGTGACCATGTCGATCACGCCGGCGCAGCTCACCACCACCGTCGCGTCGTGCCACGCTTCGGCGTACACGCCGGGCGCGGGACCGGATTCGAACTGGTCGGACATGGAATACCTCGCGGAACCGTCGACTCGTAGGCGCCATGTCTCGCGGGCTGTTTCTTAACCGAACAAGCTGGTACGCCGTCTGACACGAGCCTAACGTAAGTCGACGGCCGGACACCGGAGTGAACGCCGTGTAGGGGGGCCTGGCAGGCTGGTCACCGGTTGCCAATGGGACAGCAGCGGAGGGTGCTCATTTCACGTCACGACGCCGACGAAGTGACCGTCGACGGCCTATTGCCGCCGGGGACGGTCATCGATCTGGACAACTGCGCTCGCGAACCGATTCACATCCCGGGCAGCATCCAGCCGCGCGGTGTGCTCGCCGTCGTCCGGGAGCCCAGCTTTATCGTCCGCCAGGTCAGCGCGAATGTCGGTGAGCTGCTGGGCAAGTCCGTCGACGACGTCCTCGATCGCGACCTGTCCGAACTCATCGGTGTCGAGCAGGCCAATGTGATCCGCCAGGCGGCGGCGGCCTTCGGCGATCTGCGCCAACGTAACCCGCTGGAAGTCGAGATCACCGTCGACGGACGGACACGTGCCTTCGATGTCCTCCTGCACCGCGAGCCCGGCGGCGTTCTGCTGGTCGAGATCGAGGTGGCCTACGGGGAGCGACCATTCTCGTTCCCGAACACCTATCAGGCGGTTCGCAGTTCGGTCGAGGAGCTAAACCGAGCGACGACACTCACCGAGTTGTATGACACCACCGCCCGTGCGGTGCGGGCGCTGACCGGATTCGACCGGGTGATGGTCTACCGATACGACAGGGACTACAACGGCGAGGTCGTCGCCGAGACCAAGCGCGAGGACCTGAATGCCTTCCTGGGCCTGCACTATCCCGCCAGCGACATCCCCGCTCAGGCCCGGGCCATGTACGAGAAGAACTGGCTGCGGCTCATCTCCGACGTCGACTACATCCCGGCACCGCTGCTGCCTGCCCAGGATCCCGACAGTGGTGAGCCGCTTGATCTCACCCACGCCACCCTGCGCAGTGTGTCCCCCATCCATATCGAATACCTGCGCAACATGGGTGTGCGCGCGTCGATGTCGATCTCGCTGCTGCGACACGGCCGACTGTGGGGCCTGATCGCCTGCCATCACTACGCCGGTCCGCACCTGCCGCCGTACGGCGCGAGGGCGGCCGCGGAATTCCTCGGCTCGACGCTGTCGCTGCGTCTCGTCGACCGCTTCGACGAGGACGAGTTACGCGACCGCCTCGCGGCGCAGGCCACCCTTGCCCGGCTGACCGCAGCGACATTCGACGACGGACGATCACTGGCCGACGCACTGCTCGGCACCCCGAGCCTGATCGACCTGGTACCGGCGACCGGTGTCGTCGTCGAGATCGGCGGAGACCGCCGGGAACTGGGCTCGGTTCCGTCGGCCGATGTGGTGTCGACGGTCGCGGCCTGGGCCCGTACATCCGGCGAGGACGTTGCCGTCGCCGAGTGCCTGTCCGAGCAGCTTCCACCCCTGGCAGCCGAATCCGACCTCGCGGCAGGTGCTTTGGCGCTCAACCTGCCCGATGGCCAGCACGTGATCTGGTTCCGCGGCGAGGTGCGGCGCGCCGTCGACTGGGGTGGCGATCCGCACAACAAGGCGATCGCGGTCGCCGAGGGTGACGGTGTCCGACTCAGCCCGCGCAAATCGTTCGAACGGTGGAGGGAGGTGGTCGACAAGTGCAGCGAGCCGTGGACGCCCATCCAGTCCGAATCCGCCGAAGAGTTGCGACGCCACCTCGTCGAGTCGTTGTACCGGCGCACCAAGGAGACCTTGCGCGTCGCCGAGATGCTGCAGCGCAGCCTGTTACCCGAATCGGTTCCCACCCTCGCGCAGTGGGATCTGTCCGCCGACTATCAACCTGCCGCGGGTGGGCGGGTCGGCGGCGACTGGTACGACGCTTTCCTGCTGCGTGACGGTCGGCTGATCGTGCTGCTCGGCGACGTCGCGGGCCACGGCCTGACCGCCGCCGGCACCATGGCGCAGCTGCGTAACGTGCTGCGGGCCAACCTCTTCACCGGCGCGACGCCCGGTGAGGCGCTCGACGGTCTGAACGTGTTCAGCCAGCACTTGATGCCGCGGACGTTCGCCACCGCCATCGTCGCCCGCATCGATATCGACACCGGCCATGTCGAGGCGGCCTCTGCGGGCCACCTGATGCCGTTTGTGACCGGAGGTGCGGTGGTGGCCGCGCCGATTCGACTGTCCCCGCCGATCGGAGTCCGCGGCGTCAGCTACACGACCAGCGAATTCACCATCGCACCCGGGCAGGGTTTGGTGATGTTCTCCGACGGGCTGGTCGAGCGGCGAACCACGTCTATCGACGACGGTCTCGAGCGACTCGCGGCGACTCTGGGTGGCTCCAGCGATACTGCAGCGGAACGGATCTCGGCGGCCATGACACCCAACGACACCGATGACGATGTCACCGTCATCGCTTTGCGCCGACACCCATCTTGACGTGAACCCCAACCCACCCGAAACAAAGGAGATGACGATGCCGGTGACCGTACTACTGGAACTGAGGTTCCGGCCGGATTCCGTCGCGCAGGCCCGCGAGGTGATGGGCCGCGCACTGGTCGATACCCGGGCGTTCGCCGGCAATCTGGCCACCGATGTGCTGGTCGACGACACCGACGAAACCCATTGGGTGATCTACGAAGTGTGGGAATCGGTGGACCATGACGAGGCCTACCGCGCCTTTCGGGCCGGCGACGGCAAGCTGACCGACCTGCCACCACTGTTGGCGGCGCCGCCGGTCAAGACGCGGTATACGACGTCCGAGGTCTGATCACCGAACGGTCGTGTCCAGGCGCTGCCCGAGTGCCTCGTCGGCGCGGCGGTAGCTGTCGGCGGCGACCGACAACTTGCCGGCATGGGCCATCAGTTCGCGGCTGGCGGCGGCACCGACCTGATCGACCGCCGTGGCCGCGGCTGACATGGCTGCCCCGATGGACAGCTGGGACACCCCGGCGGCCGCACCGTGCAGGGTGTCACCGGCGGCCAGCGAACCGACTGTCGACCCGATCTCGCGCTCCGCGGCGGCCGCAGAGATCAACCTTGCCGGGTCGACCCGCAGATTCGCCATGATCCCATCGTAAATCGGCCCGACCGCCGTCCCCGCGGCAGATTCGGCTGCGCTGGCACAGTGGGAGTCATGGTCGACGGCGAGTACTGGAATCACAACACCGCCTACCACCGGTGGTTGTTGAGCGTTGCCGAACGGCGCCGCGGACATGTCCTCGATGTCGGTTGCGGTGACGGGTTGCTGGCGCAGCGCCTGGCCGGGGTGTCGAAATCGGTCACCGCGATCGATCCTGGCCCGGCCGCGGTGTCGAGGGCCCGCGCCCGAGTGGGCGCGCTGCCGGCAGTGACGTTGTGCCACTCCGATTTTGCGGGGTTCGACCCCGGCGACGCCCGCTTCGACCTGATCACCTTCGTCGCGAGCCTGCACCATATGGACCTGCGCGGGACGCTGGAGCGCGCCCGTGGACTGCTGGCGCCGGGTGGTTCGATCGGCGTCGTCGGACTGAGCGCCAACAAATCGGCGTACGACTGGCTGTGGGCGGTGATGTGCCTACCCGCCGTGCAGATCGGGTCACGCCTGCACCGCGAGCAACCGGACATCGGGGTGGTCGTCGCCGACCCGCGGGAATCTCTTTCCGAGATCCGACGCGTGGCCGACGACGTCCTGCCCGGGGCGCGTGTGCGACGCGCCCTGTACTACCGCTATCTGTTGCGCTGGACTCGCGAGGACTGACCGATCACCAGTCGTCGGACCGGATGCCGGCCGTCGCGTCCGGCATCACGCTGCCGGTGCCCGGAGTGGACAACGACCAGCCCCCGACGCCTTCACAGACCAGGTCGGTCGGCATCGACACCTGGGTCGGCACCGGCACCCCGAGACCGCTGATACCCGGCATGTCCAGTTGCGGCGTGGGCAGCATGCCGGTCACGCCACCAATACCCGAGGGTGCGCCCAACGAGGGCTGCGGCAGGATCTCGGCCAACACACCGGTCACACCGGCGAGCGGCGCCATGACCAGACCCGGAATTCCCTGTGCTGCACCGGCTGCCGGAGCAATGACGCCGGGAATTCCGGCGAACGCCGTTCCGCCACCCGCGGTGGCCGCCGGACCAGCGACACCGACCGCACCGGCCGGGGCTGCAGCCTGCACCGCCGCGACGGCAGGGGCAGCCACCGCCTGAACGGCGCCGAGCCCACCGGTACTGGCCATCAGCGGGCCGACGGCCGCGGCGTTCACACCGCCGGCACCGCCCGCCGCACCGCCACCGGCACCTGCGGCTCCGCCGCCACCGGCTCCTGCGGCTCCGCCGCCACCGGCTCCTGCACCACCTGCGGCACCGCCACCACCAGCGGCAGCACCACCGGCTCCACCGCCTGCCGCGCCGCCGCCACCGGCACCACCTGCACCGGCGGCTCCGCCACCACCGGCACCACCGCCCGCAGCACCGCCACCACCGCCACCACCGCCTGCCGCGCCGCCACCGCCGGCGCCGCCGCCCGCTCCGCCGGCACCACCC
>NZ_JBKFAX010000029.1:0-61766 GCF_053345865.1 Mycobacterium sp. C31M
CGTCGAAACCCCCTGGGACTCGATCTTCGCCGCTCTGGAAGCCAACCGCTTCGACATCGTCGCCAACCAGGTCACCATCAACCCCGAACGCCAGGCCAAGTACGACCTGTCCCAGCCCTACACCGTCGGGGAAGGTGTCATCGTCACGCGCGCGAACGACGATTCCATCAAGACCCTGGCCGATATTCGCGGTAAGACCGCCGCCGAGAACGCCACCAGCAACTGGTCGCAAGTCGCCCGGGATGCCGGCGCCCGGGTCGAGGCCGTCGAAGGCTTCACCCAGGCCATCACCCTGCTCAACCAGGGCCGGGTCGACGTCGTCATCAACGACAGCATCGCGGTGTACGCCTACCTGGCCGAGACCGGGGACAAGAGCGTCAAGATCGCCGGCACCGTCGGGGAGAAGAGTGAGCAGGGCTTTGCCGCACGCAAGGACAGCGGGTATCTCCCCGAACTCGACCGCGCGCTCAGTGAGTTACGCGCCGACGGCACGCTGGCCGAGATCTCGCAGAAATACCTCAAAGCCGATGCGACCGGTGCCCCCGCGACGACTCCGATCCGGGAGGCCGGGGTGCTGCGGGTGGGCACCGAGGGCACCTACGCGCCGTTCAGCTTCCACGATCCGGCGACCGGCGAACTCACCGGTTATGACGTCGACGTCGCCCGGGCCGTCGGCGAGAAGCTGGGTGTACCGGTCGAATTCGTCGAAACCCCCTGGGACTCGATCTTCGCCGCTCTGGAAGCCAACCGCTTCGACATCGTCGCCAACCAGGTCACCATCAACCCCGAACGCCAGGCCAAATACGACCTGTCCCAGCCCTACACCGTCGGCGAGGGTGTCATCGTCACCAGGGCCGACGATGATTCGATCACCTCGCTGGAGGACCTGCGGGGCAAGAACACCGCCCAGTCGATCACCAGCAACTGGGCACAGGTGGCCCGGGACGCCGGCGCGAATGTCGAGGGTGTGGAGGGTTTTGCACAGGCCATCACCCTGCTCAACCAGGGCCGGGTGGATGCCACCGTCAACGACAGCGTCGCCGTGTACGCCTACCTCGCCGAGACCGGCGACACCTCGGTGAAGATCGCCGCGCAGACCGGCGAAACCAGCGACCAGGGCTTCGCGGCACGCAAGAACAGCGGCCTGCTGCCCGAACTCGACGGGGCCCTGGATGAACTGCGCGCCGACGGCACGCTCACCGAGATCTCTCAGCGCTACCTGAAGGCCGACGCCACCGGCAGCCCGCAGACCCAGCAGCCGCAGGCCACCGATACCGAAGCCCCGCAGGCTCGTTCGGCCTGGCAGCTGATCCTGGACAACCTGTGGCCGTTGGCCAAGGCCGCGTTGACGATGACGATCCCGTTGACCATCATCAGCTTCGCCGTCGGCCTGGTGCTCGCACTGGGCGTGGCGCTGGCCCGGCTGTCCTCGAATGTGGTGCTCAGCAACGTGGCCCGCTTCTACATCTCGATCATCCGGGGCACCCCGCTGCTGGTGCAGTTGTTCATCGTGTTCTACGCCCTGCCGGAGTTCGGGGTGAAGATCGACCCGTTCCCGGCCGCGGTGATCGCGTTCAGTCTCAACGTCGGCGGGTATGCCGCCGAGATCATCCGGTCGGCCATCCTGAGCGTCCCGAAGGGGCAGTGGGAGGCCGCCGAGACCATCGGCTACAACTACACCGGCGCGCTGCGGCGGATCATCCTGCCACAGGCCACCCGGGTGGCGGTCCCGCCGCTGTCGAACACATTGATATCACTGGTGAAAGACACCTCCCTGGCATCGACGATCCTGGTGACCGAGCTGCTGCGGCAGGCTCAGATCGTGGCGGCGCCGACGTTTGAGTTCTTCGCGCTGTACGGCACGGCGGCGGTGTACTACTGGGTCATCTGCCTGGTGCTGTCGTTCGGCCAGGCCCGGGTGGAACGCCGACTGGAAAGGTATGTGGCGCGATGACCGAAACCGAAAAAACCGCCGACGCCGGAGGCGTCGAATACCGCATCGAGGCCGACGGGGTCGAGAAGGCGTTCGGCGACAACAAGGTGCTCAAGGGGGTGTCCTTCAAGGTCGCCAAGGGCACCGCAACGGCCATCATCGGGCCCTCCGGATCGGGCAAGACCACGCTGCTACGCACGCTCAACGCACTGGACCGCGCCGACGCCGGGGTCATCAGGGTTGACGATGTCGAGATCGACTTCGCCACACCGACACCCAAACCGGAGGTGCGCCGCTTCCAGTCGCGCAGCGGTTTCGTCTTCCAGGGGCACAACCTGTTCCCACACAAAACGGTGCTGCAGAACGTCATCGAGGGTCCCGTCATCGTGCAGAAGCGACCCCGCGACGAGGTTGTCGCCGAAGCGGTCACGCTACTGGAGCAGGTCGGTCTGGGCGCCAAGGCCGACCAGTATCCGTTCCAACTATCGGGCGGTCAGCAGCAGCGGGTGGGTATCGCCCGCGCGCTGGCCCTGCGGCCGAAGGTGGTGCTGTTCGACGAACCGACCTCGGCGCTGGACCCGGAACTCGTCGGCGAGGTGCTCTCGGTGATCAAGGATCTGGCCGACGAAGGCTGGACGCTGGTCATCGTGACCCACGAGATCCAGTTCGCCAAACAGGTTTCCAATCAGGTGCTGTTCACCGATCATGGCATCATCCTGGAGCAGGGCAGCCCCGACGAAGTGATCGGCGACCCCAAGCAGGAGCGCACCCGGCAGTTCCTCAACCGGATTCTGAACCCGCTGTAGCGGCCCAGGCCGTCAGCGCCCGCAGATGACCGAGCATCTCCTCATCGGTGTGTGCAGCGGGATCCTCCAGGTGCAGACGGGCCAGTTCCTCGATGGCCACCAACAGGATTCGCACCCGGGCATCGTCAGGCTGCGCGCCGAGGTGCCGCGCCGCGACCCGGCGTGCATAGGCCCGGCCGACCTCCATCCGTTGTAGTGATCCGCCAACTGGCCGGCGCCGCATGTAAGTGGGCCAGGATGCCGCGGCCGATGGCGTCGACGTCGATGACGCTCAGCCATGCCGGAACGCCAACTTACAAGTTGTTAGTTGAACAAGAGGTCAAACCATCCTGACCACCGGTGAGCGTCCCTTGGCGGCCCGCTCGGCGGCACGCAGCAGGTCATCGCGGAAACCCGGATGCGCGATCGCGGCCAGCGCCTCGCCCCGCTGCCGGACCGTCAGACCCTCCAGCTCGGCGGTGCCGTACTCGGTGACGATGACGTCGACATGATGGCGCGGGGTGGTGATGACCGCGCCGGCACCGAACCACGGCACGATCCGCGATTGCAGCCGGCCGTCCTTCTCGTAGGTCGACGGCAGGCAGATCAGCGAGCGGTCCGACAGTTCCAGCCCGGCCCCGGCCACAAAGTCCTCGGCACCGCCGATACCGCTGAACTGTCCGCCGTTGATGGTGTCGGCGACGACCTGCCCCTGGATGTCGATGGCCAGCGCGCCGTTGATGGTCACCATCCGGTGGTTGTCGGCGATCACCTCGGGCGAGTTGACGATCTCCACCGGCAGGAACGCGATATCGCGGTTCTCGTCGAGCCAGGAGTACAGCTCCGCGGAGCCGAAGGCGAACGTCGTCACACTCACGCCGTCGTACTGGCCCTTGTGCGCGTTGGCGATCTTGCCCGCGCGGTGCAGCTTCATGCAGCCATCGGTGAACATCTCGCTGTGCAGGCCGTACTCGCCACCGTCCCCTTCGGCCAGCAGCGTGGCGATCTGGTTGGGTATCGAGCCGATCCCGGTCTGCAGGGTCACCCCGGATGGCATATAGGCCACCGCGTGCTCGGCGATCGCGCGGTCGATGTCCGACGGCGGGGTATCACCGCCGGGTAGTGCCAGCGGTTCGGCATCGGAGCGGATCAGGATGTCGATCTCGTCGGCATGCAGCGCATGCCGGTGATCTCCCAGTCCGTAGGTCCGGGGGAACTTCTCGGATGCCTCGACGATCAGCAGCCGGTCGGGGTCGGCTGCGGCACTGCGCAATTCGTCGATGGTGCCACCGGCGTGCAGGGACAGCGAGCACCAACCGTCGGCATCCGGGGCAGCGGCCACCGTCGCCATCACCCGGGGCGCCTGCCGCTTCAGCAGCGGGCCGAAACGCCGAAAATCGGCCGGGGTGAACTCGATATCGGCGCCGCTGTCGCGCAGCGCGCGGTCCAGCGGACCGAAGAACCCGGACAGGTAGTGCACACCCGGCCGGTTGAACAGTTCGGTGAACACGGCCAGCAGGGCCCCGTAGACGCGCAGATCGGTCCAGTCGTCCCGTTCCCCCAGTGCTTGCAGGAACGACGGCGGTTGACCCGGCCCCAGCGGGATCCCGAGGGTATCGGTGGCCTGCAGGCGCGCGGCGGCCTGCTCGGCGGTGAGCTCGGTCGACATCTGCCCGACGCTACCTGCCCCGTGAGAAGGTGTCCGTCATGTCACGCCATGAAGCAGACGTCCTGATCGTCGGCGCCGGCCTGTCGGGCCTGATCGCGGCCCGCACGGTGCTGGCGGCCGGGCTCACCCCGCTGATCCTGGAGGCCGATACCCGGGTGGGCGGGCGCATCCTCACCGAGGAGCTGGCCGGTCTGCCGATGGAACTCGGCGCGCAGTGGATCGGCGATACGCACCACCGGATGTTCGCGCTGGCAGCCGAACTCGGCGTCGACACCTACCTGCAGTACGACGAGGGCGAGACGACCTACGAGCTGGCCGGCACCGGAGTGCTGCGCGGCAACGACTTTCACGACCGCTTCGCCGACGAACTGTCGGAACTGGAAAAGGTCCTGCGCCGCCTCGACGAGCTGGCGGCCGAGGTGTCGCCCGCAACTCCGTGGACCGCGCCACACGCCGCCGAATGGGATGCCGTCACCGCGGGCGCCTGGTACGACGCGCAGGGTCTGTCCCCGGTGGCCCGCACCCTGCTGGAAATCTGCACCGTCGGAATTCTGGCGGTGCCGACGGTCGAGGTCTCCTTCCTGCACCTGCTGTTCACGATCCAGACCTGCGGGGTGACCGCCGAACTGTTCGCCGAGTCCGAGGGCGGCGCGCAGACCACCCGGTTCGTCGGCGGCACCGCCGAGATCCCCAACCGGCTGGCGGCAATGCTCACCGAGCATCTGGTGTTCGACGCCCCGGTACAGCTGATCGAGCACGGCCCCGATTCGGTGAGGGTGCACTGCCGCGGCGGCCGCACCGCCCACGGCAGGCGGGTGATCGTGGCGCTGTCACCGATGCTGGCCGGGCGCCTCATGTACGACCCACCACTGTCCGGATACCGCGACCAGCTGACCCAGCGGATGCCCAACTCGGCGGCGATGAAGGCGTTCTTCGTCTACGACGAACCCTTCTGGCGCGCCGACGGTCTCAACGGCCAGCTCATCTCCGATATCGGACCGGCCCGGATGTCGAACGACACCTGCATCCAGGGCGACGATCACGGCGTCATCCTGCTGTTCCTGGAGGGCGAACAGGCCCGCACCCACGGTCAGTGGACCGAGCAGGCCCGCCGCGCGGCGCTGACGGCCGAACTGGTACGACATTTCGGCGATCGAGCAGCCGAGCCGCTGCACTACATCGACGGTGAGTGGGGCAACCGGCAGTGGACCCGCGGCTGTTACAACGCCAACTGCGGTCCGCTGGTGTGGACCACCTACGGCCCTGCGCTGGCCGAGCCGATCGGCCCGATCCACTGGGCATCCACCGATACCGCGACCGAATGGAGTGCCTATATGGAGGGCGCGGTCGAGGCGGGTGAGCGGGCCGCCCGCGAGGTCATCGAAGGACTCGCCTAAACGGACACCGGCAGCCTCGCCAGACCACGCAGGGTGACGTTGGGCTTGTACTCGGGTTCGGCGGCCAGCTTGGCGTGCGGGAATCGCGCGGTGAGCTTGGTCAGACACACCCGGGCCTCCAGCCGCGCCAGCGGTGCCCCCAGGCAGAAGTGCGGCCCGAGTCCGAAGGACAGGTGCCGGGTGGTCTCGCGGGACAGCCGGAACTCGTCGGGATCGTCGTACATCGCGGGATCGCGCTGGGCGGCGGCGAGCAGCAGCAGCATGGTGTCGCCCCGGGGCACGGTCAGGTCACCAACCTGCATATCCGCGCCCGCGATCCGCATCACCAGCTGCACCGGCGGATCGAAGCGCAGGGCCTCCTCGACAATCGCCGGTGCCAGCTCGGGATCGGCGGCCAGCGCGGCCCAGTGCCGCGGTGTACGCAGCATCTCCTGGGCGGCGTTGGCGATCAGGTTGACCGTCGTCTCGTGCCCGGCGATCAGCAGCAGGTTGCAGGTGGCGACAATCTCCTCGGCGGTCAGCTGATCGCCGTCCTCCTCCGCGGCGATCAGTGCCGAGATCATGTCCTCACGCGGATCGGCCCGGCGCACCTCGACCAGATCGCCCAGGTATTCACGCAGCCAGGCGCCGGCGTCCAGGCGGGCCTGGGCATCCGGATCGGGTGCCCCGGTGATCGACATGATCGGGTCCAGTGACTGAGCGACCAGGCCTGCGGCCCAGCTGAATTTCGGCTCGTCTTCGACCGGCACGCCGAGCATCCGGCAGATGACCGCGACCGGCAGCGGGTAGGCCAGGTCGGCGATCAGGTCCGCGTTGCCGCGTTCGGCGATGGCGTCGAGCAGCCGGTCGACCAACGTGTCGACCTCCGGCTCCAGTGCCCGCACCACCCGGGGCGCGAAGGCCTGCTGGGCCAGCTTGCGCAGCCGGGTGTGATCGGGCGGATCCAGGAACAGGAAACCCGGTGTGTTGCCCCGCGGGGGCATCGCGCCGGAGGACAGAAGGTTCTGCACCACAGAGGATTTCATGCTGTCACTGCACGAGTCCGGGTGCCGAAGCACCTCATCGCAGTCGGCGAACGAGGACAGCACCACCATGTTCGTCCCGGGCATCACCAGCGGCCCGTGCGCGCGGATCTGGGCGAACAACGGATATGGGTCGGCACGGGTGGCCGGGTCGAGCATCTGGACCAGCAGCAGCTGCGGATCCGAAGTCTGCGTCATGCCCTTATTGTGCACACGTCTAAGAAGGCCGCAGGTCACCCACCGTAGTAGCGGCCCAGAACCTCGGCGCGCAGGTCGTCGAACTCCCCGGCCGGAATGGACTCGCGGATCCGGTCGACCAGCCGGATGGTGAACCACTCGTTGTGGATGGTGCACAGCGTCGAGGCCAACATCTCCTTGGCCTTGAACAGATGATGGATGTAGGCGCGGGTGTAATGCGCACAGGTGTAGCAGCCACATTCGGCGTCGATCGGGGTGAAGTCCCGCTTGTAGCGGGCTCCGGTGATGTTGTAACGACCATTCACCGAGTACACCGCCGCGTTGCGCGCCACCCGCGACGGGGACACGCAGTCGAAGGTGTCCGCGCCGGCGGCGACGGCGGCGAACAGGTCGTCGGGTTCGCTGATCCCGAGCAGGTGCCGAGGCTTGTCATCGGGCAGCTCACTGGTCACCCATTCGACGATGGTGGCCAGGTTCTGCTTCTCCAGCGCGCCGCCGATGCCGTACCCGTCGAAGCCGCGGCCGTCCTCGTCGACGATCGACACCAGGCCGCGGGTGGCCTGCCGGCGCAGGTCCTCGTACTGCGCACCCTGCACCACCCCGAACAACGCCTGATACGGCCGATCGGCCCGGACCTCGGTGAGCCGACGGTGCTCGGCCAGGCACCGCACCGCCCACTCATGTGTGCGGGCCACCGACTGTTCCTGGTAGCTGCGGGTGTTGACCAGGGTGGTCAGCTCGTCGAAGGCGAAGATGATGTCGGCGCCCAGCTGATGCTGGATCCCGATGGAGACCTCGGGGGTGAACCGGTGCGTCGACCCGTCCAGATGGGAACGGAACGTCACCCCGTCATCGTCGACGTGGGCCAGCCGCTCCTTGCCCTCGGCGATGATGTCGTCGGCCTGCACCCGGGTGGCATCCATCGACAGCACCTTCTTGAACCCCACCCCGAGCGAGAGCACCTGGAAGCCCCCACTGTCGGTATAGGTGGGGCCGGGCCAGTTCATGAAAGCGCCCAACCCGCCCGCCTCGTCGACGACGTCCGGGCCGGGCTGCAGATAGAGATGGTAGGCGTTGGCCAGAACCGCCTGGGCACCAATCTCTTTCATGGTTTCCGGCAGCACCGCTTTGACGGTGGCCTGGGTACCGACGGCGATGAACGCCGGGGTCTGGATATCCCCGTGCGGGGTATGGATGGTGCCGACCCGTCCGCGACGTCCGGACAGTTCGGCCTGCACTTCGAAGAACACCCCGACATTCAACCAAGCCGGTGCCATGGGTCCCGCCCCGCCGCTAGATTCACTGCCATGAGGATTGTCGCGCTGGTCCTAGTCGCCGCAGGTGTGTGCGCCGCGTGTTCGTCCGAGCCGTCCGCGGCTCCGGTACCCGAGGGCGGGCTGGCCGCAGGCACCGCGCACATCACCATCGACGGCCGTGACGGCGGCACCACCCATCAGGTGCGTTGCGCGTCGCGCGGTTTCTCCACCGATATCAGCACCGGTGACGAGGCCTCCGGGGTGAGCGCCCTGGTCTCGGGCGGCGACGAGCTGACCGCCCAGTCGGTGACGATCCGCGACCTGGCCGGTTTCACCGGCAACTACAACGCCGGCCTGGGTGAACCGGATGCCGAGGTCAGCATGGTCGGCCCGACGTTCGTCATCATCGGCACCGCGACCGGGTTCCGCACCGACGCCGCCAGCTTCACCACCGACGGCAAGTTCACCCTGAAGGTCGCCTGCTGATCTGGCGCAGGCTGCCAAGATTTTCGCTCAATCTGTTTCCAATGTCCGAATCGCGCACCATACTGCTCAAGGATCATCGGGCGATCTTGATTGATCGCACTACAGATTGGGGAACTGTTGTGAAGCGTGGGTTCGTAGTCGCCATCGGCGGCGCAGCGCTCGTCATCGCCGGATTGTCCGGTTGCTCCTCTGACGACAAATCATCATCGGCCACCTCGGAGACGAGCGCCGCCGCCACTTCAGCGGAGGAGACCACCACCGCCGAAGCCACCGAATCGCCCACGGCCGCGGCGGGCTCGGGCACCACCAAGGTGACCATCGACGGGCAGGACAAGCCGGTCGAGGGCAGCGTGGTGTGTGCGGCCATGGGCGGCAACATGAACATCGCGATCGGTGAGGCCATGACCGGCATCGCCGCCGTCGTCAGCGAGGACGGCAGCACCGTCACCTCGGTGGGCCTGGGCAACGTCGACGGTGTCACGCTGGCCTTCGCCCAGGGCGCCGGTGGCGAGGCCACCGCGACCAAGGACGGCAACACCTACACCATCACCGGCACCGCCACCGGTGTCGATATGGCCAACCCGATGACCCCGGTGAACAAGCCGTTCGAACTCGTGGTCACCTGCCCCTGATCGGGGGCTTCTCGATACGACGGCGGCGTCCCGATGGGGCGCCGCCGTTGGCATTTCTTCCCGCGAGTGACCGTGTCTGTACGGCGACACGCCGCACCTCGCGACAGTTCGGGGTCGCTTGAGATGAGCGTGTATCAGACGCCGGTGTAGCCGGCCGCCGACTGGCGCAGCTGCCAGATCTGGGCGGGGCAGAGCTCGTTGATCGCCTGGTTGATCAGATACCCGGCCTGGTAGTAGTCGGTGGTGCGGAAATCGACCTTGAGCTGGTTGACCAGCTCGGCATAGGGCATCTTGGCCGCGACCCGGTCGCAGACGGTGTTGCCGTAACCGATGGCGGCATCGGCGTTCGGGAAGTTGTAGCCCGGCCGGACATGCACATTCACCAGATAGGCGACGACGTCGGCGGAGGCCTGTGGTGCTGTCGTGGTCGCCAGACCGCTCATACCCGCAGCCATACCGGCCGCCAACACCAGTGCGTGCATCGCCTTCATGGGGTCTGACTCTAATCGGATCGGCAGTGGTTGGGCAGATTTCGCCCGCAGCGGTTGCTCGAACGCTACGGTCCTGCCTACAGGGGGGATCACATGCTCGTCAGCCGCTTCCGGGTGTTAGCCACGACGGCAGGTGCGGTGCTGTTGACCGTCGGGCTGGTGCTCGGTGTGGGTACCGGCATCTCGGCGGTGCGGTCGGCGGTCGCGCTGGTCAACACCGTCATCGGCATCGGCGGCAGCAGCGACCCGCTCTCGGAACGCTTGCCGAACAAGCTCAGCCACGGTGTCGTCCCGCTGGGCGACACCTATATCGGCACCGAGTATCCGGCCTCTCTGAACCTGGACCGCAGTGTGCGCATCGGGATGCCGGTGTTGCACCAACACCTGGTCACGACTTCCGGGAAGGTCCTCGTCGCGGGGTACTCGCTGGGAGCGCTGCTGGTCGAACAACTCAAGCGTGATGTCGCGGCGGCGGAGAATCCGCCGTCACCGGACGATCTGAGCTTCCTGCAGATCGCCACCCCGTTTGTCCCCAACGGCGGAATCTTCGCGCGCTTCCCCGGTATCGCCATCCCGGACGTCGTCTCCCCGATGGGGCCCGGACGGCCCACGCAGTACGACACCACCTACATCGTCAACGAATACGACCTGTGGGGTGACTTCCCCGCCTATTTCAATCCGGTGTCGATCCTGAACGCTGTGCTCGGCCACGAATACGCGCATATCGACACCTATTACGACCCGGTCGACATCAACGACGAGGCCAACCACGTCAAAGTGGTGACCAACACCGCGGGCGGCGTCGACACCTACATCCTGGTGCCCAACAAACGCCTACCGCTGCTCGGGCCGCTGCGCGATATCGCCTACCACCTGGGGATCTCGGCCGGCGCCGAACGGCTGCTCAGTGCGATCGAACCGCTGCTGCGGGTGATCGTCGACATGGGCTACACCGACCGCCTGAACCTCAATCCCGAACGGCGCACCCCGTTCTCGTTGTTCACCCCGCCGCACAAGATCGCCGAGGCGCTGCGGGCGGTGCCCGACGCGATCGGCGAGGGACTGCACAACCTGGTCCACGGGCCGCCCGAGCCCGCTCCTGTTCCCGGTCCTGCTGCGGCTGCGACCTCGGAGACGCCGGTCGCCGCACGTACCGATACCTCCGAACCGGAACCCGAGTCCGACGCGGAAACCGAGGCGGAAGCGGAACCCGAAACCGACGACGAACCTGCGATCACCGTCCGGAAGAAGCCGCGCACCGTGCCGACGGTCCGCAGTCCGCGCTCGGCGCGCACCGCCGAGGCGCCCAAGCGCCCGCGTCAGGCAGACCGGGACGCCGGCGCCGACGCGGCCTGACGGCGCTGCCGTCGTTTCAACCGCACCAGCAGCACCCGCCGGTGCATCTCGAAGGACAGCGACAGCGGATCACGCCACCCCGCCGGCTTGCGCACCTTGTCTCTCATGGTGATTCCAGGGTGACATACCACGCCCGTGAACCTCGAACCAGCGAAACAAACTGGCGATGAACAGCTTTCGATGTTTCGGCTAACCGGGCTCGACGGCCTGGCTGCGCGGGTCGATGAGCACCTTGGCATGTGCCTCGGGATCGCCGAGCGCCCGGAAGGCGGCGTCCACCCCGTCGAGGCCGACCGTCCCGGTCACCAGCGCGGAGGCGTCGACCTTGCCCTCGGCCAGCAGATGCAGGGTGTCGCGGAATTCCAGCGGGGTGTAGGCGAAGACGAAGCGCAGGTCGATCTCCTTGGCGTTGGCCGTCGTCGGCCGGATCTTGTCATCACCCATGCAGACGCCGGCCACCACAACCCGCGTCTGCACCGGCACCGCGCTGATGATGCCGTCGAGCATGCCGGGCACACCCACACACTCAAAGACCACCGGCCGCTTCGGGCCGGCCGCGCCCAGTTTGTCGGCGACCCGGTACAGGTGCTCCCAGCCAGGCACCTTGCGCAGCTTCTCCATGGACCCGACACCGAGTTCGTACAGTTCCGGCGCGGCGGTGATGAAACCCCGCTTGTCGGCGAACCGCTCGTACGGCGAGTCGACGGCCGGGTCCACCACGACGTGCGCACCACACCTGGCCGCCAACGCGCGACGGCCCGGCGAGAAGTCGCTGGCGATGATGGTGCCGACCTTCATCGCCTTGAGATGGCAGATGATGGCCAGCCCGACCGGACCGCAGCCGATGACCACCGCGGTATCGCGCCGGCCGATCTCGCTGCGCCGCACGGCATGCAGCGCAACCGCCATCGGTTCGGTGAGCGCGGCGATGTCGACGTCGAGGCCGTTGGGCACCACGAAGCTCAGCGAGGCCTCGGCGAGCACCTGCTCGGCGTAACCGCCAGGTGCCAGCGGGGACAGCCCGGTCAGGTGGACCCCGCCGGCGGTGCGCAGCAGCGGGAAGGACACCACGGTGGTGCCGGGCTTGAATTCCTTGCCGACCCCTCGACCTTTTTCTGCGACCTCTCCGCAGAATTCGTGGCCCAGGACCGTCGGGGTGTCACCCCGCATGAAGTCCGGATAGCCGACCGCGTCCATCACCTCGGTCAGCTCATCGGCATGGTCCTTGGCGTGCATATCGGACCCGCAGATACCGCATCGGCGCACGTCGAGCAGCAACTGCCCGGCCGCGGGCCGCGGCGCGGGCAGGTCGACCACGGACAGTTCGCCGGACACACAACTGACAGCCTTCATCGGTATTTCCCTTCGTCAGTATCCGAGTATGGCTGTCGTCCAAAACCGCCCGCAGGGATGTCACCGGTGTCAATATTCGACAGGTTTCCAATCACTATTCGACAGGTTTCCAATCACATGGTCAGGGGCTTCGATGGAACGGCTTTCGGTATGGGTGAGTGCCGGCCTGTTGTCGGCAGGCGTGTCGGCGGCGGTGCTGACCGGTGCGGGTGTCGCGGTCGCCGACGACGACACCGGCGCGGCCCCGTCATCGAGCCCGTCCGATGCCAAACCCGACACCAAACCCGACACCAAACCCGAGCCGTCGGCCGAGACCGAGCCCGAGCCGTCGGCCGAGACCGAATCGGAGGCTGAACCCGATCCCGAGCCCGACGACGAACCCGAGTCGGAGACCGAGCCCGCGGACGACGCCGAGGACTACAGCGCCGAGGAGCCCGCGTCCGAGACACCGAAAAAGAAGAAGCGTTCGGCACCCATCACGGTGTCGCTCGCCGTAGCCGAACCCGATGCCGACCCCGCGCCGGTCACCGAGTTCACCGCCCCTGCGGTCACCGAAACCAGCACCGAGACCGCCCCGTCCGCCCCGCTGATCACCGCCGCCAAGACCGCACCCGAAGCGGCTACCGAGGCACGCGTCGCCGCGGCGCCTGCGGTGTCGATGGCGGTCGCCGTCGAGCAACCCGCCGTCGAGCAGGCCTCCGCACCGCGGGTCCCGAACCTGATGCGCTGGTTGCAGGGGGTGGCTGACAACGTCGTCAAGGGTGTCGGGTCGCTGGTCATCAACACCATCCAGGCGCTGGAAGCGCTGTTCACCGGGCCGCCTGCGGTGCCCGCCAGCTATCCCGTCACGGTGCGGACCTCGAACATCCTGCTGGCCAATGGCCAACGGGTCCAGGCGAACTGGTACTTCCCCGATGTGCCTGCCGGGGAGCCCGCCCCGGACCGGCTGATCCTGCTGCAGCACGGGTTCTTTGCCCTGGGACCGATGTACAGCCACACCGCGGCCGAGCTGGCGGTCAGCACCAACAGCATCGTCGTAACCCCGACCCTGTCGTCGAACTTCTTCGCCCGAGACGATGCCTGGATCAACGGTGAGGGCATGTGGGCCAACATCGCCGAGCTGTTCGCCGGGGACCGCGCCGCGCTCAACGACAGTGCTCGCGCGGCCGGTTATGCCGGCACCCTGCCGCAGAAGTACGGACTGGCCGGGCATTCCGCGGGCGGTCAACTGGTGGCGGGGGTGGCCGGCTATCTGGTCGACAACGGTGCCGTCGAGGATCTGGTCGGCGTGATCACGCTGGACGGGGTGCCGACCGGTTCGGTCATGTCGGTGGCGCTGACCAAGCTGCAGGCCTATCAGGACGCCTCCGGCCGCTACATCCCGGTCCGCGAGATCGGCGCGCCGAGCAATTCGTTCAACTTCATCAGCAATGTGAAGGAGTCGTTGAACGCGGCGCGGCCGGGCCGGTTCAACGGTGTGGTGCTCCGCGGCGGTGTGCACATGGATTCGATGCGTGGCGGCAACCCGCTGATCCAGTTCCTCGCCACCGCACTGGCCGGCTTCCCACAGCCGCAGAACCCGCCCGCGGTGTGGCAACTGAGCGCGCAATGGTTCAACGACTGGTTCATCGGCGACACCGACAACGGTGACGATCTGGTGCCCGGGTCGACGATCACCATCACCACGCCCAACGGGACCGCCACAGGGGTGGTGATCGGGCCGGTGGCAGCCATCACAATGTCGGCGTGAGAGCATCGACAACCCCGGCCGGACGAGCGAATTGCCTGTGACGGGGCTTCTAATCCAAGCCCCTATCAGGTGGGAGGCTGGCTCGGCGGCGACAAGCTCGATCATCGATTCCGATGTCGATCGGATTGGGCAACTGCGGCGCACAAAAATTATATCCTGAATCACTCAGCGTTGGTTAGCTTTTGGGATACCACGCGCCCTTCGGCGACTTGGCTGCGGCTGCCCTTGAGCGGCTTTGCTTCGAAAGGACCGTTTTCATGGTTGACGTTGCGGCTGACGTTCACGATTTGCGCGAGTACGTGGACGCGCTGTCCCTGCTGGGTGATCTTCGGTTGATCGACCATGAGGTAGATCCGGTGCTTGAGGTTGGCGCAACCATCCGGTTGTCTTGCGAGCGTCGCACCCCGGCGCCTTTCTTCACGCACGTGACTGGAACCGATGCGTTAGGTTGTCGGATACTGGGAGCCCCCGGTGCGCTCAGCGCCGCCGCTGGTAAACCTTATGCTCGCGTGGCACTTTCGGTGGGTTTGCGTGCTGACGCCGGTCCTCGGCAGATCTTGGAGCACCTTGCCGCTGCTACGAATCTGCCACCGATAGAGCCGGTCGTCGTGGACGCCGGCGCCTGCCAGCAGAATATTCTGCTGGGCGATCAAGCCACCCTGGCCGGCTTTCCGAAACCGCTGCTGCACGAACGCGACGGGGGCCCTTACGTCAACACTTGGGGCACTATCGTCGCGCGCACTCCGGACAGGCAGTTCACAAGTTGGTCGATCAGCCGGATCATGTACCTCGACGACACCCATATGACTGGCCTGGTTGCGCCGGGTCAGCACATTCACGCGGTGTGGAGCCAGTGGGAGCAGCTCGGCGAGCCGATGCCGTTCGCGCTGGTGCAGGGAGGCCACCCTGCAATTCCCTTCGTGTCGGGAATGCCGCTGCCCAACCACGTCGAGGAGGTCGGCTACCTCGGTGCCCTACTCGGTAGGCCGATCCAGTTGGTGCGCTGCCAGACCAATGACCTGCGCGTCCCAGCGGAAGCCGAAATAGTCATCGAAGGTCATCTGTCGATCAGCCGCGACGCTGCCGAAGGCCCGATGGGCGAGTATGCCGGTTACCAGCCGTCGGAGACCAGCAGGCAACCGACGTACACGATCGAGGCCATCACCCACCGCGACAATCCGATATGGCCGGCTGTCGTGGAAGGCGAACCGGTCGACGAGTACCACACGGTGACCGGCATCTCCGGGTCCGCCGATTGCCTGGGCGCGTTGCAGGCTGCAGGGCTGCCCGTCACCACCGTGTGGGCGCCGCCGGAACTCGCGATGCACGTTGTGATCGTTACCGTTGACACGAACTGGCGGGCCGACTTGCCAGACGTGAGTTCAGAGGAGTTGTGTCGGCGTATCTTCGAGGTGATTCGCACAAGGCGCTTCTCCAATTACATTCCCCGGTTCTTCATCCTCGACGACGACATCGACGCTACCGATCCGGCCGAACTGGGATGGGCGCTGGCTACTCGTGTCCATCCCACCGCACGCCAATTCATCGATTCCGATGTGATCGCACCGCTGATCGCCTGCTACACGGACGAGGAGCGTCATCGGGGACATGCAGCGCGTGTCATCCACGACGCATTGCAGCCAGCACCTGAGAAGCGTTGGAGAAGAAGCAGTTTCGCTCGAATCTACCCCGATGACGTTCGCCGGCGCGTGTTGGCCGCGTGGCCCGACTAGCGCAGGGTCGTCATGAAACGTCTAATCATCGCTATGACGGGCGCTACCGGTGCGCCTGTGGGTGTGCGATTGTTGCAGGCTCTTCGCGAGATTCCTGATGTCGAGGTGCACTTGATCCTCAGTAGGTGGGCACGTCCGACGATCGAACTCGAAACCGCTTACACCGTCGGTGACGTCCGAGCACTAGCCGACGTTGTGTATGCGCCGGGAGACCAGGCCGCTGCCATTTCGTCGGGTTCGTTCCGCACCGACGGGATGGTGATCGTCCCGTGCAGCATGAAGACGCTGGCTGGGATTCGTATCGGTTACGCCGATGGACTGATCGGGCGGGCAGCAGACGTCGTTTTGAAGGAGAGGCGGCGGTTGGTCCTGGTCACACGGGAGACCCCGTTATCAGAGATTCATCTCGACAACATGCTGGTGCTGGCGCGGATGGGCGCCGTAATCCTTCCGCCGATGCCAGCGTTCTACAACCGGCCGGAGACCGTTGACGACATCATCGACCACATCAGCGTTCGGGTACTCGACCAGTTCGGTCTTGATCAGAGCCCTGCACGACGCTGGGAGGGGATGCCGACACTGTCGTCTGCTGCGGAGGGATCTGGTCGGGCTGTAGGTTAGCCATGGTCAATTGACCTCTGCAACAGCAGTTTCGATCAGCGTGGTGACTGCTTCGGGGTGGCTGATCAAACTCAGATGGGAACCACCTTCGAGTGTGGTGATTGTCGCCCCCGCCCGCTGTGCCATGAATTGCTTGGACACCGGCGTGATGATTCGATCTCCTGTGCTGATGAATGCCCATGACGGAATGGTTTGCCAGGCCGCGGCGGTGTTGGGGGTGGTCACCGCTGCGGTAGACGTGGCCCGTTGGGTGGCCCACAAGTGGCTGGCTTGGGGCGCGGGGAGGTCGTTCGCGAAGCTGTTGACGAAAACCTCTCTTTTCAAAAGCAGGTCTAGCGCGCCGGCCGGTGCATTCGGATAGGGGATCGCGTCGAACAGCTCACTTTCCGGAAGTTGCGCCAGGATGGATTCGTCGCCGTTAAGTGCACTGGCAGATTCACCCGGTTCGGGCAGGAAGGCGTCGATGAAGACCAACGCTTTGACGTTGGGAGCGCTACCGGCGGCCTCGGAGATCACCGATCCGCCATAGGAGTGGCCGACGAGCACGACGGGTCCATCGATGGTGTGCAGGAATGATGCGATGCTGCCGGCGTCGGTTGTCAGGCTGCGCAATGGATTGGCGGCTGCACGCGCGTGAATCCCTTTCGCTTCAAGGGCGGCGATCTCGGCGTCCCAGCTCGAAGTGTCCGCCCACGCGCCGTGCACCATCACGACGGTGAGCGCGCCCGGAGGGGATGCGTGCAACGGCGTTGCGCCGGAGACGGAAGTTATTGCGGCGGCGGCGATCACTGCGCTCGCCCAGCGGATGAATCCGTTCGACATCGTGCTTGTGCTCCCATACCAGTTTGCGGACACCGCGTTCGTCACGGCAAAGAGAAACACAGGGGATACCTCTCCACCCATCTCCTTGAGGCTGATGTGTCTGCGCTCATGGGCATCTCAACACGTCGTTGGGGCACGTCGGGAGTGAGTGGTTCACGCCGAAGCGGTTCGGGCGATTTAAAAGGGCAAACGGGCTATATGCCATTCTTGTTCTCGAGGTGCTATAGCGGAATCATCCTCGTCTGTTGCCGTTTCCGGCACGACTACCATCGGACAGTCGTAGGACCACTAGCTTTCTGTTTCATGGGCGAGCGGTGCACGGCTGATCAGTTGAGGACCTTGTTCCTGTTCGAGCGACTTTCTGAATCCCAGCTCGCTTTTCTGTGCGACATGGGGTCGATCGAGTCGTTCCCGCCCGGTCACTTGATTAAAGAGGGCGAACCGGCCACCCACTTGTACGTCATGCTCGATGGCGAGCTGGTGATGTCTGCTCGTATGGGCGGCATCGAAGTCGAAACGCATCGGACCTCTCAGCGAGGAGTTTACTGTGGCGCGTGGGCGGCTTACGTTCCCGATGCTTCGCAGACTCACCAGGTATCGATCCGCCTGCTTCGCAGTTCGCGGTTTTTCGTGCTGGCAGCTGATCGGTTCGCCACGTTCATGCAGGAGGAGTTCGCCATGGCGGTGCACTTACTGGGGGGTCATACCCTCGGCACGTTGAGACATCAGCAGCTCCTTGGTCAGCGTGCCAGATTGCTGGCGCTAGGGACGATTACCGCCGGGCTCACCCACCACTTGAACAACCCTGCGGCGGCCATCCTGCGTGCGGCAGGGGACCTACGTTGTGTGGTGGGCAAGCTGCGACACACGTTGTCTCGGCTCGCCCAAGCCCAGCTTGCCGGCGACGCCGTGCGAACGCTCGTCGATGCTCAGGACGAAGCCATTAGGCGAGTTGGATCAATGAAAGACAAGGGCCCCGGTGGGCTCGAAGCCGCCGACCGGGAAGAACGCATTGGCGACTGGCTCTGCAGACACGGGATCGACAAAGGATGGGATTACGCACCGACGTTCGTGGAGGCCGCCCTTGATGACGGTTGGTTGCAACGATTGCCGTCCGGCGTCCTGGAGCCCCTCGCGATCGAATGGCTGAAGGAATCCGTTGACGCCGAGCTACGGATCCGGGAGATCGTCGGGGCCGGCACTCGGATGTCGACCCTGCTCACCGCGGCCAAGCAGTACTCCCAGATGGATAGCGGCGCCTACCAGAGCGTGGATATCCACGAGCTGCTCCGCAGCACTTTGCGGATGTTCGACGGTAGGGTGGGCGGGCACAGCGGAGTGGAACTCGTCACCGACTGGGACCCGCGCGTTCCGGAGATCGGATGCTATCCAGGGGATCTCAACCAGGTCTGGACCAACATTATCGACAACGCGCTAGAGGCTATGCGCGGAACGGGCCGTCTGACCGTCCGCACAGAGTATCTCCAAGATGCGATGGTCGGCGTCGAGTTCTCTGACAGTGGACCCGGGATTAACGACGATGTTATCGACCACATCTTCACGCCGTTTTTCACCACCAAACCGGTCGGAGAAGGTAGCGGGCTTGGCCGCGATCTGGCGTGGCGTTTGATCGATCGTCACGGTGGCAGTGTGTCGGCGACATCCCAGCCAGGCGAAACCCGATTCACTGTGCGTCTGCCAGTGCAGGCTCCAGTCCGCGAAGGGTAGACCTGAGTCACTCTGTGTCGGCAGTCTCAACGGCGATGAACTCAAGTTGGATGTTGTCCGGGTCGCGGAACACGACAGTCGAATACACGATCGGATCGGTTTCGTCGACCACGCCGCTATGTGGCACGCCGAGTCCGTCAAGCCACGTCGCCCACTGTTCGAGCGCGACACGCCCGGCCACCGAAAAGGAGACGTGATCCAGGCCGGTTAATGATTCGTCGAACTTCTCACCGGTGTTGGCGGTGTTGCTGTGCAACCCAAACATCAGGCCCGATCGCGGCTCCACCAACAGCACGGCGTAACCGGTTTCTTCACATCCGTTATGCGGAATCGTGACACCAATCCGCGCGGCCTGGAACACGCGTTCGTACCAGCGGATGCTTTCTGCAAGGTCGGTGACAGTCAGAGAGATGTGGTGGACACCGCCTAGCTGCGGTGGATTGTTATCGGTCAAGGTGCACTCCCTTCGGTACGCCGAGCCCACCAGATACCGGCTGGCTGTGGTGACGCATTCCTGCTGGATCGCTGCCCACATCGCGTTCATTCCGGATCCAGTGGTCGTCAACACGCCCCCCCTAGCGTCACCGGCATTGAACCCGACCTAGTTGGAGGTGCGACGGTCATGCTCGCGGCGCGAATTCACGAATTCAACCAGCCATTACAGATTGACGACATCCCGGTGCCAGAAGCCGGCCCCAACCAGGTACTGCTCAAGGTCGCTGCGACGGGAATGTGCCGCAGTGACTATCAGCTGCTGGACGGCTACTTCCGACAAGGGCTGCCCGTGAAGCTGCCATTCACTCCTGGCCATGAAGTCTGCGGCCATATCACCGCTTTGGGCTCCGAGGTCCCAGCCGAGTCCGGTCTCTCCGAAGGGGACCTTGTCGTAGTCGATCCGAACTGGGGCGACGGCACCTGCCGACAGTGCCACGAAGGCAACGAACAACTCTGCCAAAACGGCCAGCTCGTGGGCTTCGGCCCCAACGGCGGGTTCGCCGAGTACATGCTGGCGCCCTATGACCACGTCATCTCCGTGGGCGACCAACCCGACGTCACACCCGAGTATCTAGCTCCGTTGACCGACGCGGGGATCACACCGTACCGGGGAATGAAGAAGCTACGACAGGCAGGGAAGCTCGGTGCCGGCCGCGTCGTCGCCGTCAACGGTATCGGCGGACTCGGCAGTTACGGCGTCCAGTACGCCAAGCTCCTCGGCGCTGGCGCTACTGTGCTCGGATTCGCTCGCAGTGACGATAAGCTGGCGGTGGCGATCGAGAACGGCGCCGATCACACCGTCAACGTACGTGCCAAGTCGGTTGAAGCAGTGCAGGACGAACTGGAGCAGCTCACCGGGCAGCGGACGGTTGACGCGATATTGGACTGTGCCGGATCTGCAGAGTCCCTCGGCCTGGCGGCCTCGATTCTCGCTACCGAGGGCGCACTGGCTCAAGTGGGCCTGATGGGGCAGCGAGTCGAACTCCCACTGTTTCCGTTCGTCAGCGGCGAGAAGTCGTATTTCGGCTCGTTTTGGGGCAGCCACAACGATCTCATCGAGGTACTTGCGCTGGCCAGAATGGGGACCATCAAACATCACGTGGTCCCGACGAAGCTCGCTGATGTCAACGACACCCTGGAGGCCCTGGGCCGAGGGAACATCGTCGGCCGAGCTGTCGTCGTCTTCGACTGACCGCTGTGGCACCCGAAGAAAACGGCGCTGCGACACTGAGAGGGATCGACCGCGGCGAACGCTTCCGGATGTGGCGTCGGCCGGCGACCGCCGGCGCGCTCTTCGCCACACTCGACGTGCTGGGCCCCGCTGAGGGGGTAAACGCCGGGAACGCGTGGAAGGGATTGACTGTCCATCGCTACTGCCAGCCGATGCAGCTTCCCAGCGCCGAGTTCGGGCCGCTGTCAGTCGGATTCGTGGCGCAAACCCAGGATTCAGCTGCCGCTATAGGTGGACGGCAACTACGTGACCGTGCTGCGTATATCATCACCGCAGGAAGATCGAGCCTCGATTTCGAGATCACAGCAGCCTCGACGCACCACCCGGTTCTTTACTGCGCGTTGCAACTCGATCCGAAGCTCGTCACGTCAACCTCCTCGAAGATGTACCCGCTCAGCGTCGCGGGACCGGCGTCTCGAACCTGCGCCGGGCCGGTGCCTTCGACGCTGGACGACGAATTGACCCACACCGCGACCGCGTTCCTGGAATCACTGTCGCACAGCTGCGATCGCCGGGTCCTAGCCCCGATTCTCATGCAAGAATTGGTATTTCGACTACTGCGGCGTGAACAGCGAACCCGATTGATGTATCTCGCCGCTGATGAGCTCAAGCGTGAACCCGTTGCCGCGGCGTTGAGCCACATCGCTGATCACTTGGCCGACCCGTTGCCTGTCGAAGCATTGGCAATGCACGTCAGTCTCAGTTCATCGGCGTTTTCGCGTTTGTTCCGCGAGGCCACCGGGCTACCCCCGCACCGGTACATCAAGGATTGCCGGCTCGACCGGGCCAAGGAACTTCTCGACGACCGCAAGCTCGGTGTGTCCAGCGTCGCGGCAGCGGTGGGATATTCGAGCGTTTCGCACTTCATCAAGGAGTTCCGGGGACGGTTTGGCCATACACCGGGCCAGTACGCCACCCAGGCCGTCCGGGGTGAGCCGTCACTCAACGCGGCTATACAGTGATCGTCAACTAAGTGTCTGTACGTTCGCAGCATGCCCGCTGTCCACCATCGCTACGCGGTCGTCGACGGACGGCGGTTGTTCTACCGGGAAGCTGGGCCCGTAGGAGCCCCCATTCTTGTTCTGCTTCACGGTTTTCCGTCCAGCTCGTCGATGTTTCGCAACGTCCTTCCTCTATTGGCCGACCGGTGGCGCTTGATCGCTCCAGACCATCTCGGGTTCGGACTTTCCGACGCGCCGCCGGTAGCCGATTTCGGCTACACCTTCGATGCACTGACCGACCTAACCGCCGGCCTTCTGCGGTTACTGGGCGTGCACCGTTACGCGATGTACGTTCACGATTACGGCGCACCGATCGGCTGGCGACTTGCACTGCGCGACCCGGCGTCGATCGCGGCGATCATCACCCAGAGCGGTAACGCCTACCAGGAAGGGTTTCAGCCTGGCTTCTTCAGGGTGGTCTGGGAATACTGGGCCCACCAGAATCTGCACACCGAAACAGCTGTCCGCCAGGCGCTGACTCTCGAGATGACAGAATGGCAATATCTTTCCGGGGTCGAAGACGAAACGTTGGTCGATCCGACGACCTGGCATGCCGACTACGCGAGACTATCTCGGCCAGGCAACGATCTCATCCAGCTGGCGTTGTTTCGGGACTACGCCACCAATCCGCCGCTGTACTCCGCGGTGCACGAGTACTTCCGCATGTCGCAAGTCCCGCTTCTGGCCGTATGGGGGCGCGACGATCCGATCTTCGGTCCACACGGCGCTGCCGCGTTCAAGGTCGACCTGCCGAACTCCGAGATTCACCTCATCGACGGCGGCCACTTCCTCTTGGAGACCGCTCTCGATGAGACGCTGCCGTTGATACGTGCGTTCCTGACTGCCAATCTCTGACTGGCCAGCTCCGGGTGGTGGGGCGGAGGAATTGCCGAAGGTAGCCGCTGATTTCCTCGCCGTGAGTCTCAAGTGCGAAATGGCCGGCATTGAGCAGATGGAATTCCCCTTCGGGAAGGTCGCGTCGAAATGCCTCTGCCCCAGCGACACCGAAGATTTCACCGTTACGGCCCCAGGTGACGAGCAGGGGGCTGGTAACTTCGGAAGGACTCCTGGAGGGCATCGCCGACCGACCGAATCCGACATGGTCGGGTGCCACGAGGTGGTATGAGTCCGCCAGCGAGGCCAGCAGGGAGCGAACATGTGTGATCTCGATGGAAAACCGTGCAGCAGAAAGATCGTCGGGTTGGAGAGGTCACCCGCCTCGCGGTAGAAGAGGTCGATTCCGTCGAGTGAAGCGGTGTGATAGCGGACAACGCTCATAGTGTGCTCCTCGGTTGGACACTGGCTAAGAAGCTACCCGGCAATAGTTGATTGCCAATGGACTGCGATGACAACCTCCGCGAGGCCCCGTTCACACCGCGCGTTCTGTCGCGACTGACCCGAGTTCGGCGAGGAACGCATCTGCGCGCTGGGCGAACAAATGCGCCCCCCTATCAGTGGACACCGACCGGGCGCGCTCCGCTTCACCGGCCACCTGCCCTGCAGGTGCTCCCTGAGCGCGCAGTAGGCGTGCACGCATGAGCAGCAGCAGTGCTTCGGAGTAACGCTGACCGTGATCCTGCATGCACTGTTCAGCGCTGTCCAGAGCGCTCGCGGCGCGATCGCAATCGCCGGCCTTGATCCACATCTCGGCAACCAGCGTGTACCAGTTAGCAGCACCCGAGCGGGGCGGATCGAGCAGGTTGGAGACAATGAGTTCCTCAGCGGCGGCCGCGGCGGCCGCGGCGGGTTGATCGCCGGCCATGGCCACGGCCCAAGATCTGGCCAATCTCAGGTAGGTCCCGAGGACTACGAAGTCGAACCCCGGGTCCGCCTCGACACCGCGTTGTGCCACTTGGAGCGCCCACCGCGCGTCGCCGACGAGCGAAGCGGTTCGGCACGCCAACGTCGTCCACACCGTGATCAAGTACGGCTCAGTCCCTGCGATGGACTCCATGACGTCGAAAATTTCGCGCGCCGCTACGATGTCGCCATGCAGCGCCGTGGTTTCGGCTAAGACTCCGACCATTAACCACTGCAGGTCCCTGGATACCGGGTCGTCACCGTCGGTTTCACGCAGCGTCTGCAGCAGTGACTGCTTGCAGCGCTCGAAGGACCGGAATGCATCACCGATGTTTCCGGTGTTCCATTGCTGAAGGCCCCAGGCCTGGAAACCATATGCCCGCACCACGGGATCCTCTGATGCGCAGCCCCTCTCGTACAGCTGCCGCGCCAGTGGGCGACTCATCTCAAACTCGACCGCCTGATGATGGGATGCCCACCGCGAGAAAAGGAATCCGGCGGCAACGCGTTGTCGTTCCAGCGATGTAGCGATTTGTTCGGCTCGCTGTAGCAGATCGCGCAGCCCGGAGGCTCCGTACATCGACTGCATACCCTTGAGCGCGATGAGCTGGGTCAAGGCCGCCAACTCCAGCTCCGGCATCGCCGCCTGCCGCGACACCCTCATTGCGGTGCGGAGATTCTGCTCGGCTGCCTCGAATGCGCACTTGTTCACCATTCGCCGGGCGGCACGCGTCAACGCATCGGCGGTCCGATCGGGTTGCACGCACGGACCGGCAGCCCACAAATGATGGGCTAGGCGTTCCTCGACCGATTCGCCCTCTGTGGGCCAGGTTTGGAGCGCATCAGCGATGCGTGCATGCATTCGACGGGCACGGTGCGAGGGCACCATTTCGACCACAGCGTCACGCACCAGATCGTGGACGAAGCGGATACCGAACGGATCGGCGGTCGAGGTGAACAGGCCGAGTTCGTCCAACGCTGCCAGGTGGTCGAGGCACGCCTCCACTGCGATTCCCACGGCGTGGGCAAGCACCCTCACGTCGCTGTCGCGTCCGACCAACGCAGCGGTGAACACCAGCTGCTTGACATCGTTGTCCACGCCGGCGAGCCGATCGAGCACGATGTCGCGCACCGTGGCCGGCACCTCGTCGAAGGCTCTGTCCTGGTCAGTGAATACCTCACGCTGAGCCAGTAGCCGGGACACCTCCCGCACGAAGAACGGGTTTCCTGCTGTCCGCTGGTGGACGCGGCTGGCCATGTCGCCGCTCGGTTCTCGCCCTGTTTCGGCATGGATCAGCATTGCGACGTGAGACGGCGCCAGAGGCCTGAGGTGTACTCGGTGCACTCCGGGTACACGACTGGCGGCAGCGAGCACGCGGGTCAGGTCGGCACCCGGTGTGGGTGCCTTGTCCCGCAGGGCACCGATGAGTGCGACACCGGGTGGCAGCCGAGATGCCAAATGCGCGAAGAGTTCCAAAGACGGGAGGTCGGCCCAGTGCAGATCGTCGATGACCAGCACGATGGGCCGCGATGCCGCGGACACGCCGATCATTGCCGTCACCCGTTCGAACAAGCGGAACCGCGCACCACTGTCGGGCAGACGAGCGGGCAGATCGGCCGTCGGGTCGAGGAACTGGCTGATGTCCCCGCCCCACCAGTGTTGCTGCGTGTCCTCTGGAATGGTCGTCAGCACCGCTCTGATCGCCTGGATCCACGGCCACATCGCAGGCGTGCCCGCCGACGCTGGAGTACTGCCCCATGCGATCAAGGCCCCACGATGACCTGTGGTAGCGGCAGCTTCCTCGACCAACCTGGTCTTGCCGATTCCTGGTTCACCCTCCACGAGGGCCAGCCCTGTGCCGCCCCTGATGGCTGCGTCCACCGATTCCGCCAGAGCGGCCAACTCCCCTACGCGCCCGACGAACGGCCTGGGCGGCCTTTCAATGTCGAACGCTGGCGGCGCTGGGTGCGCAGCGTACTCGTCGGCGATATCTCGGCGAGCCAGCTGTCGGCTCAGTACGCGCTGATGGGCTCGTTGCAGCGCTTGCCCGGGATCGATGCCGAGGTCATCAGCAAGGCGTTGACGCATGACGCGAAACAGCTCCAGCGCCTCCGCTTGTTGGCCTCCAGCAGCCAACAACGAGACGAGAGCGGCGTGGACCGGCTCGTTCAGGGGCGCCATCGCAGCCGCGAGGCGCAGCGGCGCCACAACGCGTTGCGGCGATCTGAGTGACACCGCCAGCTCGGCGGCCGCCACGCACACATCGAAGAAGCGTGTATTGATTTCAACGAACACCGACGCCGCCGACGAGGCATAGTCCAAACCGTCACCCGCTGGGCCTTTCCACAGAGTCAGCGCCCGCTCATAGTGCCCCAGCGCCACCTCGGGTTGATCCTCGCCGAACGCGCGCTTCGCGGTGTCGACGAGAACCTGGAACTGCGCAGAATCAAGAAAGGCCTTGCCTGGGATGAACATGTAGCCGCTACCGCGCCTGGCTAAGTAGGTGCCCGAGCTCCGCGCCGGCACGGACGGTTCGAACACACGCCGCAGGGCACCGACGTATTTGTGAATGACATTGAGCGCGCTGTCCGGTGAACGTTCACCCCAGATGAGGTCGATTAATTCACCGGTACTCACTGGCTGTTCAGCTCGGGCGACCAGCACCGCTAGTAGGCACATCTGTTGGCGCGGTCCGAGATCGAGTTCCGCCTGGCCACGCCATACCCGCAAGGGCCCCAAGATTTGCAATCTGAGGGACTGATCGTCGCCCGCTCCTGCCGACGATTCTGCGAATTCTGCGACCCCGCTCATTTCGCTCACCCGGCTTCGTTCGTGCCGGACGCGTCAGAGCGCCGTCGCGGTGCGCAGAATGAGCCGAAGCGTCGACGGACCGCAGGCGCGTGGTGCACGACGGAAGGCGCAGCACGCTCGGACCGCTTCACCGCTTCCGACCTTCGTCGCCATCATCGATCTCCCGACTGGCCCGCGCCTCATTGTAGTGACACTACAGTCAAAGTATGGTGCCTACAACACATCCACGATCACCGTCGTTGGTGGACCCGTCGCTACAAATATGGGTCACCATTCGATGAACCCAGGTGTCGCCGTGGGCGACCAACTACCGACACGCCCGCGGTCGCGACGCGATGAGTACGCGGAGCAAACGCGCGAAGCTGTGGTGGCGTCCGCGCGATCCCTATTCGCCCAGCGCGGCTCCTTCGCCACGACGATCAACGCCATCGCCGCGGCCAGTCGCGTGTCGCCTGGCACCGTGTATCGACAGTGCGGCGGTAAGCAGGGACTGCTGCGCACGTTGATGGACACCTGGACCACCTCAGACCTGGTGCAGAGCACACTCGATCAGGTGGAGAGCGCCGAGTCACTCGACGAAGTACTGCTCATGCTGTCCGACTCATACCTGCAGTTCTGGCGCCACTACGACGACATCGTGCAACTCGTGCCGGCGACTGCGGCCCATGATGTGATGGCTGCCGAGTCTCTAGGACAGGCCACCACCCGACATCACTCTCGCCCACTACGGACCGCAGAACGGTTTTCATTTCATCGTCAACGTGCTGGGCTGGCAAGAGGACCGGGCGCAGGACTTTCTGCACGCGCGGTTCAGCCAGACGTTGCGTGGCGCCGCCTTGACCGGCCCGAGCTAGGACAGAAGCAACCACTGCTACTCCAGTAGTCATCCACTTGTGGTCAACAACGCCGACCTAGCGTTTTCCTGCGAACGTTGCGCCTCAATCGACAGGAATGACCGCCATGCCCGATGTTGTCTTCATCCACGGACTTTGGGTCTCCTACACCGCCTGGCAACCGTGGATCGACCACTTCGCCGACCAGGGCCACCGGGCCACCGCGCCCCGCTGGCCCGGTGAAGACCCGACCGTTGCGGGCGCCCGCGCCAACGCGGTCGCCCAGGCCGGATTAGGACTCAACGACCTGACCGAACACTTCGCAACCCGATTGCGGGAGTTCGACACGCCCCCGGTCGTGATCGGACACTCGTTCGGCGGCCTAATCGCCCAGAAACTCCTCGATCAGCAGCTGGCTTCGGCAGCAATAGCAATCGACCCAGCACCGATCAAAGGCGTACGAGCACTACCGTTTGCCCAGCTGCGCTCCGCCTTCCCAGTTCTCGGGAACCCGGCGAACCGGAAGAAAGCCAAGGCGCTCACCCGAACCCAATGGCGGTACGGTTTCGGAAACGTACTGTCGGAACAGGAATCCGACTCCTTATGGGAGAGATGGAACATCCCCTCGCCAGGTAAGCCTCTGTTCGAAGTTGGCACAGCGAACTTCGCACCAAACTCTCCCGCCAGAGTCGATGTCACCAACAGCACGCGAGGACCACTGCTGATCACCGGCGGCACGGCAGATCACACCGTCCCCTACATCACCGCAAAGGGAGCGCATCGCCTCTACCGAAAGTCAGTCGCCATTACCGACTTTCATGAGTTCGAAGGCCGTGGCCACTCTCTAACCATCGATCACGGCTGGCGCGACGTCGCCAACGTCGCTCTGTCGTGGCTAGCGCACCGGATCCCCACACACTGACGTCACTCAGGTGGTAACGGACACCGATTCGTTCAGATCGCTGGAGAGAAGCTCGATGATGCCGTTCGAACCGAATTCGCCTGTACCGATGCCGAATGCGCCTAGAGCAAGGGCTAATAGGGTACGTTTGACCCGCCGGCGATCGCGAGTGTCGGTGCAGCGCACTTCTTCGGTCGCATAGGGCTGCATAGGCGTGAGCGCCTGCACGTCAGCTCAGCCCCACCAAAAAGACTGGCTGCGGTGCGGGCATCACTGGCCTGTGTCTGCCGCTTCCCGGATCTCACGGTTACCCCTTGCTCCGCTATCCGCGCAGGGTGGCTCGCGGTTGCCGCGGCTCTCGCGGCGAACTGCCTGCTACGTCTCAGCACGTGGTTGCAAAAGTTCCACCGTGCGGTCTGTCAGGAGCGGCCGGATCCGCCCGACTACCAGCTGTTGGTAATGCGGTGAGCTCATGTGCGCATCGAGCGCTGCGCTGTCTCGGTAGTGTTCGACGAGTACGACGTGTGTGGGATCGCCACTGGCGGAGAAGATCTCGTATCCTAGGCAACCCGGCTCGGCGAGCGATCGATGCTGTGCCTCGGCCGCGTACCTGAGAACCTCGGGCAGGTTGGCCGCTGTGGTACGCCAATGCGCTATGACGACCACCGGAGCAGTTTTTGACATTAGAGCCCTTTGAGTGCGTCTGCGAGCGCCTCACCGACAGCAGTGCCGGACTGCGGGTTCTGTCCTGTGATGAGTCGGCCGTCGACGACCGCTTTGGAATGCCAGGGTTCGGTGGCCTCATAGAGGGCACCCTCCTCGCGGAGGGCAGTTTCGAGGTCGAACGGTACGTCGTCTTGCGCGTAGCCTTCCTCTTCGGCTTTGGAGAACGACGTGAGTTTGCGACCGCGCACCAGGGGTGCGCCGTCGACGGTAACTCCGAGGAAGGCTGACGGGCCGTGGCACACGGCCGAGACAATCAGGCCTGCGTCCCACGCGCGGGTTACCATGGTTTGTACCTCCAGGTTGCCGGTGATGTCGACCATGGGGCCCAATCCTCCGGGGAAGAACACGGCGTCGTAGTCGAGGATGTCGACTTCGGAGAGTTTGCGGCTTCGGGACAGCCTTCGATATGCCTTGGAGTCACGAAAGGCCGGCTGGGTGGGATCCTCGGCATCGAATCCGTCTTCCGGGGGGGTGCCGCCGAGCGGGGACGCGAATTCAACCGCGATGCCGGCCTTTTCGAGAGCCTGTACAGGGTGCGCTATCTCGGGGAAGAAGAAACCGGTTTTCCGGTGGCGCGGCCCGATGACGGCGGCGTTAGTGGAAACGAGAAGGACGTAGGGAACAGTCATTGTGGTCTCCCATTCAACGGGTGGATGCCGGCCACGCCTTGTGAAGCAGGCGGTGTGCGCCAGTATTCAGATGAGCACTGTTGCGATCCCACCACGGGCTCCGCTTGTGTAGGCGCAGCCTTTCGTGATTCGCCTTATATGGGCTATCCGCTGACTGAAATGCGACAGGAAGACGACTCAACGTACTTTGGCGAGTCGCGCCATGGTGTTGTGGGCCCGGCAGCTCACCCATGAGTGTCCCTCGTGATGTAAAGAGGTCGTCGGCCAGATCCTGGTGAATCGACGGTCGTTCATGGCGAGGTCTCGGCGACCGGCGTGACGCATACGCGTCATGGCAGGGCTGGTTTCCGTCACTGCCCAGTGTTGCTGTCCGCTTTGATGGGACAGTGACAAGGAGGCGCAGCCGTGAGTCGACCAACTGACGCTCGATTCGGCACAATTCATCATGTTCACCCCGTGTCGCGCCGCTCACACCGCCTGTATCAAGTGACGCGCAAAGCTCTAATCACGAATTCAGCACTGCGGTCGCTGATTTGCGGTGCCCGATGAACAAAGGTCGGTCTACGCGATCCCACACCGCTGGCACCGAATCCGTCGCCTTTCAGTCCGCTTACACAAGGACCCATCATGGTCATCGCTTCCATCAATCCCGCCACGGACAGACAATCGGAGTGTTTGCCTCCCCTGATCCCGACGAGGTCGAAACCAGGATCGCGTCGGCGGCTGAGGCCGCCCGCACCCTGCGCCGCACCACCTCATTCGGCGAACGCGCACGGAGACACTTGATGCCGGAATGGTCTTCCTCAACCGCATGTCACGTTCCTACCCCGAACTCCCCTCCGGCGGAGTCAAGAACTCCGGTATGGCCGAGAACTATCCAGCTCCGGCATCCCCAAGTTCTGCAATCAGAAGACTGTTTGGAAGGCCTGAACCTGAGCCTCCGACAGACAGCGCGAACAGATCCGCGAACCCCACCACTCAAGAGATGGACTCCGATGAAATCCCCATACGACACGCTCCCCAAACTTCCCACGTTCACTCTCACCTCCGAATCGATCACCAATGGGCAACCGCTCAAGACCGAGCAGATGGGCGGCATCATGGGTGCTGGCGGCGCAGACATTTCTCCGCAACTGAGCTGGTCGGGATTTCCGCCGGAGACACGCAGCTTCGCTGTCTCGGTGTTTGACCCCGACGCGCCCACGGCCTCCGGGTTCTGGCACTGGGCTGTGGCCAACATCCCGGTCAACGTCACCGACTTGCCTGCCGACGCCGGCGACGGGGGAGACGGAATCCTCAGCCAAGCCGTGACGTTAGCCAATGACGCCAGCTACAAGCGTTACATCGGCGCAGCACCCCCGATCGGCCACGGGGTACATCACTACTGGGTTGCTGTCCACGCAGTCGGGGTCGAGACCATTGACCTCGATGCGAACGCAACCCCGGGCTGGCTCGGATTTCAGCTGCACGACAAGGCCATTTCACGTGCACTGCTTCTCGGGACCTGCGAACGGGCCTAACTGGCAGGCGGCCGCAAGCCGCGCAGACGCTCCAATCACTGACGTCACGTCAGGCTCGATGGCAACCTCCCCGCCCGGATGACGGCAGCGGAGCAGATGTTCTACCGGCTCCGGCGCGACCTAGGACTAGAAGATGTGCCTTGCGCATGTGGGTACGACTCTTGGTCTGTTTCCGCAGACAGCCATTGCCCCTGGTGCGGGTGAATACGTTTGCGTTGAGCCGGGCATGTGCTGGAGAAATGGTGCGCAAGTTGACCGCGGACGATGGGCCGGCGGTTGTAGAGACCAACGAGTCGATCGGCCCGGCGTCTTCAAGGTCCCTCAGCGGGGCTTGGACTTATGAGCTTTGCCCTCGTCTGCCCACATCTTCCGGAGAGTACGTGGACTGCAGCGTGGCTAGCCTATGAACCCAAAAGCCGCCCGACCTGTTACTACAGGCGGGCGGCACTGGCGGTGGCGGAGGGATTTGAACCCTCGGACGGGGGTTACCCGTCACACGCTTTCGAGGCGTGCTCCTTAGGCCGCTCGGACACGCCACCGGCGGGAAGCTTACCGGCCACGGGGCCCCGCGCCCTAATCGCGTCAGCGCTGCCGCGCGAAGAACTCCTCCAGCGGGGCCGCGCACTCCTCGGCCAGCACCCCGCCGCGCACCTGCGGCCGGTGCGTCAGACGCCGGTCGCGCACCACATCCCACAGCGAGCCGACGGCCCCGGTCTTGGGTTCCCACGCCCCGAACACCAACCGCCCGATACGCGCCATCACCAACGCCCCGGCACACATGGTGCACGGCTCCACCGTCACCGCCAGCGTGCAGTCCTGCAGCCGCCAGCCATCACCCAGCACCCCGGTCGCCGCGCGCATCGCCAAGATCTCGGCATGCGCCGTCGGGTCGCCGAGCGATTCGCGGGCATTGGCGGCCCGGGCCAATTCGGCACCGTCTGGGCCGAACACCACCGCACCGATAGGCACATCATCGGGACCGGCCAGCCGCGCGGCCTCCAGCGCCGACCGGATCAGCTCGGTATCGGAGCTCACCGACCGAGTTTGTCGAGCACCGCGGACAGCTCGCTGTCGAACCCCATCCGTTCGGCGATCGCGGTGATCTGCTCGTCGATCTCGGAGTCGTCGTCGGCGATGATCACCCCGAGCACACCTTCGGGCAGACCGATATCGGACAGCAGCCCCAGATCGCCCTCCTCGAACGGATCGGTGTCCTCGAGGTCCTCGTCGTCGATATCGGAGTCCAGCTTGTCGAGCACCTCGGCGGCGATGTCGTAGTCCAGCGCCGCGGTGGCATCCGACAGCAGCAGCCGGGTACCGGCCGGCGCGGGCCGCAGGATCACCAGGAACTCGTCGTCGACGTCGAGCAGGCCGAACACCGCGCCCGCACTGCGCAGCTCACGCAGCTCCGTCTCGGCCACCGACAGACTGTTCAGCGCCGCCTTGCGCATGGCCGTACAGCGCCACTTACCGTCCTCGCGGACGACCGCGACGCCGAACCCGCCGGGCAGGTCGTCAGCCTGCTGCGCCGTGGCACGCTGTGCTCCCATGGGCGCTAACGCTAGTCGTCCGCCAAGTGCTTGACCAGCGGTCGCAGTCACCGTCCAGCCAACCGTGTGCCAACCTAGAGCGGTGACCGACACACCGGTGTGCGTGCTGGGACTGGGACTGATCGGCGGTTCGCTGATGCGGGCGGCCACCGCGGCCGGGCGCACGGTGTTCGGCTACAACCGCTCCGTCGACGGTGTGCACGCCGCGACCGCCGACGGCTTCGACGCCACCGCCTCCCTCGACGACGCACTCACCCGCGCCGCCGACACCGACGCGCTGATCGTGCTGGCCGTCCCGATGCCCGCGCTGGGCACCATGCTCGACCACATCCGCGCGCTGGCCGCCGACTGCGCGCTGACCGATGTCGTGAGTGTCAAGGGTGCGGTGCTGCGGGAGGTCACCGCGCACGGTCTGGGCGCCCGCTTCGTCGGCGGGCACCCGATGACCGGCACCGCATTCTCGGGGTGGTCGGCCGGCGACCCACGACTCTTCGTCGGCGCCCCGTGGGTGGTCAGTGTGGACGACGACGTCGACGCCGGCGTCTGGACGCGCGTGATGCACCTGGCCCTGGGCTGCGGCTCCTTCGTGGTTCCGGCCCGCTCCGACGAGCACGACGCGGCCGCCGCCGCCATCTCGCATCTGCCACACCTGTTGGCCGAGGCGCTGGCCGTCACGGCTGCCGACGTGCCGTTGGCCTTCGCGCTGGCCGCCGGTTCGTTCCGGGACGGCACCCGCGTCGCGGCAACGGCACCCGATCTGGTGCGCGCAATGTGTGAGGCCAACGCCGACCAGTTGGTGACCGGTCTGGACCGGGCCATCGAGCTGCTCACCGAAGCCCGCACGCACCTGGTCACCCATACCTCGGTGGCCGATCTGGTCGAGGCCGGGCACGCGGCCCGGGTCCGCTACGACAGTTTCGAACGCCCCGACATCCTGCATGTCACCGTCGGCGCACCGGACTGGCGCGCCGAACTGGCCGCGGCAGGGCGGGCCGGCGGGGTGATCAGATCCGCGCTGCCAGTCCGGGATAATCGAGGATGAAACCGCTGTCGTCGACCGTGACGGTGGTCTCGGCGACCGGCGACTTCAGACCGATCCCGGCCGCCTCCCGGGTGTAGCTGATGGTCTCCAGCTCGACGGTCAGGTCGGGCAGTCGCACGTAGACGACCGGCAGCGTCAGCGCCTCGGAGCCTGCCTGATGCAGACCCGTACGCCGAATCGGCAGCGCATTGAAGAACGGGCTGAACACCACGTCGACGTCCAGTGCCCCCTCGAAGGCGGCGCGGCTGGTCTGGTTCTGGTGATCGCGTACCAGCCACATGCCCTCCTCGTCGCGGGCGATGGAGAGTTGGCGTTCCCGCTCGGCCAGGGTCATGGTCAGCGACAGCCGTTTGGTGGCACCGGTCTCGTCGGTCACCAGGTCATAGGAGGCACTGAAGGCCGGATCGGTGGGCGTCGCCGCCGACACGATGCGGCCGTAGGCCTTGATCCGGTTACCGGATAACTGCACCCGTACCGACTCCATCCGCGGCACGTCATGTGCACGCCAAGTCAGGATCGCCGGCCATGCTTCGGCTGGTTCAGTCACCCTCCTACCGTATGCGACGGGTCCCTGGCTGCGTAGCCGCGTTGGACGATTCGAGTGCGACTTCGTCATCGAGCAGCGGTTGGGGTAGCTCGGGCTTGCGTCCGAACCGGTCGGCACCGGGCGCCGACAGCCACACCGCCGAGGCCAGCAGCGCGTCCAGGATCAGCGCCAGGATGGTCACCATCAGCGCGCCGACGAGCGCGATGTAGAACTCCCGGACCTTGATGCCGTCGATCAGGTAGCGGCCCAGCCCGCCGAGGCTGGCGTAGGCGGCGACGGTGGCCGTCGCGACGATCTGCAGGGTGGCCGTGCGCAGCCCGCCGAGGATCAGCGGCAGTGCATTGGGCACCTCGACCCGGAACAGGATCTGACGTTCGGTCATGCCCATCGCCCTGGCCGCGTCGACCACGGCCGGTTCGACGGCCGCGATCCCCGAATAGGTGCCGGCCAGCAACGGCGGGATGCCCAGCAGCATCAGCGCGACCGTCGGGGGGATCAGCCCCAGACCCCACAGCAGCACGCCGAGCAGCAGCACACCCAAGGTCGGCAGAGCCCGCAGCGCGTTCACCCCGGTGACCACCAGGAAGGTGCCCTTACCGGTGTGGCCGATGACGAGTCCGATCGGGATCGCGATCAGAGCCGAGAACAGTACGGCGATCGCGGTGTACTGCAGGTGTTCGGCGATGCGGATGCCCAGACCGGCCGGGCCGGACCAGTTCTCGGCGGTGAAGATGAAGCTCAGCGCCTGTTGCAGGAAGTTCATACCGCCCCCGCCTTGGCCCGGGTCCAGGGTGTGATGGCCTTGCCCGCCAACAGGATCAGGCTGTCGATGACGACCGCGACGACGAAGATGGCGATGATCCCGGCGATGATCTGGCCGCTCTTGTTGGCCTGATAGCCCTCGGTGAACCAGGTACCCAGCCCGCCGATCCCGATCACCGAACCCACCGACACCATCGAGATGTTGGTCACCGCGACCACCCGCAGGCTGGCCACCAGGATCGGGATGGACAGCGGCAGTTCGACTTTGACGATCCGGGTGAAGGGCCGGTAACCGATGGCGGTGGCGGCGTCACGCACCGCGGGCGGGACCGCGTCCAGCGCCTCGGGCACGGCCCGCACCAGCAGCGCTGTGGTGTACAGCGTCAGCGCGACGATGACGTTGGCCTCGTCCAGGATGCGGGTCGGGATGATCAGCGGCAGCACCACGAACAGGGCCAGCGACGGGATGGTGAAGATGATGCTCGCGGTCAGGGTGCTGATCCGGCGCAGCACCGTGGTGCGTTGTACCAGCGCTCCCAGCGGCACCGCGATCAGCAGACCGAGCACGATCGGCACCAGCGACAGCCGCAGGTGGATCAGGGTCAGCGTCCACGCATCATCGAGGTGGGTGAGCAGATACTGCATCAGCGCTGCCTACGTCGGTCCTCGATGGCGGCCAACACATCGGTGGCCAGAATTCCGCCGATCACCTGGTCGTTCTCGTCGACGGCGACACCGAGACCCGCGGGTGAGGACAGCGCGGCATCCAGGGCCTGGCGCAGCGTGCCCTCGGGTCGCAGCAGCGAACCGCCCGCGGTGGTGCTGTCGTAGAGCGAACTCCCACCGCGATGCAGGGCCACGCCGTCCACATCGATCCACGCGTACGGCGCCCCGCTCGGTTTGGTGACCAGCACCCACTCCCCCGGCGCGAGATCCAGTGCGTCGACACCGTCCTCGCCGACATGGTGCACATCGTGCAGCGGCAGTCCGGTGTCACGTAGGAACTGCAGTCCACGGTAGCCACGGTCGGCGCCGACGAATCCGGACACGAAATCATTTGCGGGATTCGATAACAACCGCTGCGGCGCATCGAACTGCTGCAGCACGCCGCCGCGGCCGAACACCGCGATCTTGTCACCGAGCTTGACCGCCTCGTCGATATCGTGGGTGACGAACACGATGGTCTTGCGCAGTTCGCTCTGCAGCCGCAGGATCTCGGCCTGCAATTCCTCGCGCACCACCGGGTCGACGGCGCTGAACGGCTCGTCCATCAGCAAGATCGGCGGATCGGCGGCCAGCGCCCGGGCCACCCCGACACGCTGCTGCTGACCACCCGACAGCTGCGCCGGATAACGTTGGGCCAGTTTGGGATCCAACCCCACCCGTTCCAACACGTCGAGGGCGGACTTGCGGGCCTCGCGACGCGACACCCCCTTGAGCACCGGTACGGTGGCAACATTGTCGACGACCCGCTGATGCGGCATCAGGCCCGCACTCTGGATCACATAGCCGATCCCGAGGCGCAGCTTCACCGGGTCGACCTTGGTGACATCCTCGCCGTTGACGGTGAGGGTGCCCACGGTGGGATCGATCATCCGGTTGATCATCCGCATCGAGGTCGTCTTACCGCAGCCGGACGGGCCGACAAACGCGGCGAGCGTGCCCTCGGGGATGTCGAGGGTCAGGTCGTCGACCGCAACGGTGCCGTCGGCGTAGGTCTTGGTGACGTTCTCGAACGTGATCATCGGTCGAATCCGTTGTCGGCGATCCACTTCTGCGCGGCCTCATCGGGGTCGACACCCTGATTGCCTTCGACGGAGGAGTTCAGTTCGATCAGCCCCTCGGTGGTGAGTTTGGCGCTCACGGCATCGAGCACCGTCTTGAGCTCATTGGACAACTTCTGCGAGGCGACCAGCGGTACGACGTTGGCGGCCAGGAACACATTCTCGGGATCTTCGAGGACCACCAGCTTGTCCTTTTCGATGGCCGGTGAGGTGCTGAAGATATTGGCCGCGGTGACCGCACCGCTGGTCAGCGCCTGCACGGTGGCCGGCCCACCGCCGTCGCTGATGGCGACAAAATTGGCGGGGGCGATCTGGAGGCCGTACTTCTGCTGCAGACCCACCAGACCGGTCTGGCGGGTCTGGAATTCCGACGGCGCACCGACTTTCACCTCCGCCGAATGCGTCGCGAGGTCGGCGATGGACTTGAGATTCCAGCGTTGCGCGGTCGCCTCGGACACCGCGAGGGTGTCCTTGTCCTGCGCCGGTGACGGATACAGGATCGACAGATCCCCGGGCAATGCCTTGAGCAACCCCAGCAGCACCTCGTCCGAGGTGGTGGCGGTGGCCTCTGCGTCGAAGTACTGCAACAGATTTCCGGTGTACTCCGGGATCAGGTCGATGGAATGGTCTTGCACCGCAGGGATATAGGTTTCGCGGCTGCCGATCCCGAACTGCCGACGGATGGTGAATCCCTTGGCCTCCAGTGCCTGGGCGTAGATCTCGGCGATGATCTTCGATTCGGTGAAATCGGCGGACCCGATCGCAATGGTCTTCAGGTCGCCGGAGATCTCGCCGCCACCCAGCGGGTTGGAGCTACCGCAGCCCGCCAGGGCAGTCACTGCCGCGATCAGAACAACGAACCTTCGGAGCCTCGACTGGCAGCGCATACCGTCCCCTCGGCAGTGTGGCAATTTTTCGACAGTAACCGCACCCGCGACGACATGCCGGGATTTAGTTCACCGTGAGGGGGTTTGCATTACCCGCGGAAGGGGCAGAATAAACGCCATGACGACCGACCCACACGCGCTGCCGCTCGAGCCGGAGCAGCCACTCGAGCCCCTGGGAACGTCGGAGCCACCGCCGCCGCCCGAGGACAACGTCAAGTTCACCCGGGCCGCCGCGCTGTGGTCAGCGCTGATCATCGGGTTCCTGGTGCTGATCGTGCTGCTGATCTTCATCTCGCAGAACACCGATCCGGGCACCTTCCACTTCCTGGGCTGGAACTGGACGCTGCCGCTGGGCGTGGCGCTGCTGCTGGCCGCCGTCGGCGGTGGCCTGCTCGCCGTGCTGGTGGGGGCGGCGCGCATCGTGCAGCTGCGCATCGCGGCCCGCAAGAATCTGAAGGCCGCCCGACGGGCCAGCCTCTAGATCAGCTTCAGCGGCGGGCCGCTAGATCAACCTGAGCCCCTCGGCGAGCAGCGGGGCGACCGCCTCGCCGACGCGGTCGGGGGAATCCCCACCGGAGCGGCCGCGAAAGTCGATGCCGGCGGCGATGATGGCCAGCTTGAAATAGGCCAGCGCCATGTAGAAATCCCAGTTCTGCAGTTCCTGGCCGCTGGCCACGGCGTACCGCTGAGCCAGTTCGTCGGCCGGGGGCAGCAGCGCCGATGTCCACGCCGCCCGCATGCCGAGCACGTCGTCGAAGTTCGGGTTGCGGTACACACACATCAGCGCGGCATCCGAGAGCGGGTCGCCGAGGGTGGACAGCTCCCAGTCCAGCACGGCGAGCACCACGGTCGCGTCGGCGGCGTCCAGGATGGTGTTGTCGATGCGGTAGTCACCGTGCACGATCGAGGCACGCGGGCTCACCGGAATGCGTTCGGCAAGCTTGGAATGCAGGGTCTTGACGTCATCGTCGCGGGTGTCGTCCTCGAGCCGGACGTGCTCCCACTGCGATCCCCAGCGGCGCACCTGCCGCTCCAGATAACCGTCGGCCCGGCCGAAGTCGCCCAGCCCGACCGCCTCCGGGTCGACGGCGTGCAGGTCGGCCAGGGCGGTGATCAGCGAGGTGACACAGCCGTCGATGACCTCCGGGCCGCCGAGCGCGTCGAGCTCGTCCGCGCTGCGCACCACATTGCCGTCGACATTGGCCACCATCTGGAACGGTGCGCCCAGCACCGAGTCGTCATTGCGCATGGTGACAGCGCGCGCCACCGGCACGGCGGTGCCGGCCAGCGCGGCGACCACCTTGTACTCGCGGGCCATATCGTGCGCCGACGGGGTCAGCCCGTGCAGCGGCGGCCGACGCAGCACCCATTTGGACGCGTCGTCGTACACCCGGAACGTCAGGTTCGAGCGGCCGCCGGAGAGCAGCTCGGCGCGCAGCTCACCGCTGCGGGTCACCCCTTCGGCGCGCAGGTGGCGGTCGAGAGCGTCCAGGTCCAGGCCGTCAAGAGAGGTCACGGGAAATGTCTACCATCGCTGATTTCGAGGCAGCAGGTCCCATACGTGTTCGGTCCCGTTGATGGCGGCGACACCGAGGGTGCCGGTCCGCGAGGACAGCAGCCGGGTGATACCGGCGTAGTCGACCTGCACACACAGCAGCCGCTTGGTCTGCATGATCCGGTGCACCACCGCATTGATCACGCCGCCGTGGCAGAACAGCACCGCGGTGTCGTCATGGGCAGTGGTGGCGACGATATCGTCGATACCGGCCCAGACCCGGGCCTGGAAGGCATCCACGTCGACGTCACGGGGCAGGTGCCCGTCGATGAGGCGCTGCAGATCCTCCTTGGGGAGCTCTTCAAGGGGTGTGTAGTGCGACAGCCCATAGTCGTATTCGGCCAGCCGCTCATCGAGCTCGATGGGCAGTCCGAGCTTGGCCGCAAGGGGTTCACCGGTTTGGATCGCGCGACGCTGCGGGCTGCTGACGAGCCGGGTGATCGGGTACCGGTTGAGCGCGTCGGGCAGCCGGGCGGCCTGGGCGATGCCGTCGTCGGACAGATGCGGGTCGGAGCCCTCGCCGGGCTCGCTGCGCAGCGGTAGCGCATGTCGGACCAGAAGCAGTTGCACCGTGACACCATATGACCCGTGCGTGCCTTCGCCTGCCCGGTGTGCGACGTCTTCATCGCCTTCGAGGCCGATCACTGCGCATCCTGCGGCACCGAGCTGGGTCTGCACCTACCGTCGCGCAGCATGCTGGCGCTCGACGACGGCGTCACGCTGGTCGACGGTGAGCGTTGGATCCGGTGCAATCAATACGGCACCCTGGGCTGCAATTGGCTGACCGCCGAGGAGCAGGACGAGCGACACCGCGGGCGGTGCCTGGCCGGGTCGCTGATCAGGCGCGAACCCGATGCCGATGACACCCTGGCCCGCGAAAAGCTGGTGTCGACGACGGTCGCGCTGCGGCGACTGGTGTTTCAGCTCGACGATATCGGGTTGCCGATCGATCCGTTCTGGCGTCGCAACGGCGGCCTGGCCTTCGACCTGCTGTCGAGCTACAGCACCGGCGAGAAGGTGATCATCGGGCACGCGAACGGGGTGATCACCATCGACGTGGTGGAGTCCCTGGACGACTACCGGGAGTCGTTGCGGGTGCGACTGGGCGAACCGTATCGCACCATGCTCGGCCACTTCCGGCACGAGGTCGGCCACTACTACCAGAATGTGCTCGTCGAAACCGGTTCGGGTGCAGCACGTTATCTCGACGAATGTCGACACCTGTTCGGTGACGAGCGGGCGAGCTACGGCGATGCGATCGCGCGGCACTACAAGTTCGGTGCACCCGAGGGCTGGGCGACCGATTTCATCTCCGAGTACGCCACCATGCATCCATGGGAGGACTTCGCCGAGTGTTTCGCCCACTATCTGCACATCGCCGACACCATGGACACCGCCCGCGAAGCCGGCATGGTGCTGCATGCCGACCGGGTGCGGTTCAACTCACCACGCGATATCGAAGCACTGGAAAGTTATGACGACGCACCCATCGAACGAATGTTGTTCGACTGGAAGTGGATATCGTTGTTCTTCAACCGGGTGAACATGGCCATGGGCAAGAACCCGCTGTACCCGTTCGAGATACCACCCGCGGTGGTGGACAAGCTCGGGTTCGTGCACCGGGTCATCCGCGACTGCGCGAAGGATTGAGATGGGCTACGCCGACCAACTGTTCGACCTGACCGACCGGGTGGTGCTGGTGACCGGAGGCAGCCGTGGCCTGGGCCGCGAGATCGCCTTCGCGGCCGCCCGGTGCGGCGCCGATGTGGTGATCGCCAGCCGCAATCTGGATTCGTGTGTGGCCACCGCCGAGGAGATCACCGCCGCCACCGGGCGTGCTGCGCTGGCTCATCAGGTGCACGTCGGGCGGTGGGATCAGCTCGACCCGTTGGTCGACGCGGCCTACGCCCGGTTCGGCAAGGTCGACGTGCTGGTGAACAACGCCGGCATGTCCCCGCTGTACGACTCGCTGGGGTCGGTGACGGAGAAGCTGTTCGACGCCGTGGTGAACCTGAACCTCAAGGGCCCGTTCCGGTTGTCGGCCCTGATCGGTGAGCGCATGGTCACCGACGGTGGCGGGTCGATCATCAATGTCAGCTCGTCGGGATCACTGCGGCCGGCACCGGACATGCTGCCCTATGCTGCGGCAAAGGGCGGATTGAATGCGCTCACCGAGGGATTCGCCAAGGCATACGGGCCCACGGTGCGGGTCAACACGCTGATGGCCGGCCCCTTCCTGACCGATATCAGCAAGGCCTGGGACTTCGGGGACACCGATCCGTTCGGGCACTTACCGCTGCAACGGGCCGGCAATCCGCCCGAGATCATCGGGGCCGCACTGTTTCTCATGTCAGACGCATCGAGCTTCACCACCGGGACCGTTGTGCGGGCTGACGGCGGCCTGCCTTAGGGCGTCACGATGTCGAAGTTCGGGTCCGGTTGATCGAGCAGTCCCACCAGCGTGCTCAGCACCTCGGCCTCACCGACGATCTCGAGCCCGGGCGAGGTGAAATCACCCGTCGCCAACAAGAGCAGCCGGTTCTTGGTCGCCAGTTTCAGCGTCACCCCGGCCGTATCGGGCTCGGCCGGCGCCTTGCGGTGGATCAACACCCCGTTGCGCAGCGTCAGCCGATAGTTGGAGCCCAGGTCGGCAAACGAGATATCCAGCACGAGTTCGTGTTCCCAGGACCGCGGTCCGTTGACGCTGATGGCCAGGGTGTCGAAGATCTGCTCGGGGGTCAGCTGCGCGAGCAAGGTCGGTGCCGTCGTCTTGGTCGGGGTGCCGAAGTTACCGTCGCGCAGTTCGGTCGCGCCGGAGAGGAAGAAGTTGCGCCAGACGGCGTTCTCGGCCCCGTAGGCGAGCTGCTCCAAGGTGTCGGCATAGAGCGCGCGGGCATCTTCGTGTCTCTCGTCGGTGAAAATGGCATGATCCAGCAGTGTTGCCGCCCAACGGTAGTCACCGGAGTCGAAGGCGGTGCGGGCCAGTTCGACCACCCGGTCCAGGCCTCCCATGGCCTCGACGTAGCGCGGTGCGGCGGCCTCGGGCGGGTGCTGCCACAGCCGGCCCGGGTCCCCGTCGAACCAGCCCATATAGCGTTGGTAAACCGCCTTGACGTTGTGACTGACCGAACCGTAGTAGCCATGCGTGTGCCAGGCCTGCTCCAGCGCGGGCGGCATCTGGAAGGTCTCGGCGATCTCGATACCGGTGAACCCCTGGTTGAGCTGGCGCAGGGTCTGGTCGTGCAGGTAGGCGTACAGATCCCGTTGTACCGAAAGGTATTCGACGATGTTCTCGGCACCCCAGGTCGGCCAGTGGTGGGAGGCGAACACCACGTCGGTGCGGTCGGCGAAGGTGTCGATGGCCTCGGTCAGATAGCCGGCCCAGCCGTGCGGATCGCGGACCAGGGCGCCCCGCAGGGTCAGTAGGTTGTGCAGATTGTGGGTGGCGTTCTCGGCCATGCACAGTGCCCGGTACCGCGGGAAGTAGAAGTGCATCTCGGCGGGCGCCTCGGTGCCGGGCGCCATCTGGAAGACGATCTCGACACCGTCGATGGTGTGCGTCTCGCCGGTGCTGCGCACATCTATGGTCGGGACGATCAGTGCGACCTCACCCAGCGAAGGCACCTGTCCGAGGCCGCAACCGACCTGTCCCTGCGGCCCACGGGCCAGCACCGCGCCGTACATGTAGGCGGCACGGCGCGTCATGGCGGTACCGGCATACACGTTCTCCTGCACGGCATGTTCGACGAATCCTTCCGGCGCCAGCACCTGGACCCGGCCCGCGTCGACATCGGCCTGGGTGGTCACGCCGAGCACACCGCCGAAGTGGTCGACGTGGCTATGGGTGTAGATCACGGCGCGCACGGCCCGATCTCCGCGGTGCGCGCGGTACAGCGCCAGCGCCGCGGCCGCGGTCTCGGTGGAGATCAGCGGGTCGATGACGATGACTCCGGTATCGCCCTCGATGAAGCTGATATTCGACAGGTCCAGGCCGCGCACCTGGTAAATACCCTGAACCACCTCGTAGAGGCCCTGTTTGGCGCACAGCTGGGATTGCCGCCAGAGGCTGGGGTGCACGGTGTCCGGGGTATCGCCGGCCAGGAATCCATAACTGTCGTTGTCCCACACCACCTTGCCGTCGGCGGCGGTGACGACACAGGGTTCCAGCGCCCCGAGGAAACCCCGGTCGGCGTCGGCGAAGTCACGGGTATCCGCGAACGGCAACGCGTCGCGGTGCGCGCGGTTGGCGGCGACGATGCTGGCACTCGGCGGCTTGGATTCCATGAGGCAAAAGCCTGCCACGGCGGACGTATGCCGGCCGCCAATTCGGCCGATCAGCCGGCACGCGCAATCCTGTGCAGTACGACGTCGACGAGCACCCCGTCGACCAGATCGGCCGTCATGTACGTGCAGTGCGGCTGACGGCGCCGGTCGGTCGGCGAACCCGGATTCAACAACCGCAGCCCGGTCGAAGCGGTGGCATCCCACGGGATGTGGCTGTGTCCGAATACCAGCACATCGGTATCCGGGTAACGCCGCGCCATCCGTTCGTCTCGGCCGGCCGCCGCCCCGGCCTCATGGGTGACGGTGAAGCGCACCCCGGCCAGCGTCACGTCGGCGCGTTCGGGCAGCCGTGCCCGCAGGTCGGCGCCGTCGTTGTTGCCCCAGCAGGCGATCAGTCGGTGGGCCCGGGATTCCAGCCGGTCCAACAGCGCCGCATCCACCCAGTCACCCGCGTGCAGCACGACATCCGCCGCGTCGACGGCCGTCCATACCTCGGCGGGCATATCGCGGGCGCGGCTCGGCAGGTGGGTATCGGAGATCAGCAGCAGACGCATCGGTCCCCAGAGTAGCGCAGCCGGTGTTACAGGCGTTGCTGGATGGACTGGCTCAATTAGCGCCTGCACCACCCCAGGATGGCCCTAAGCTGCATGTAATGGACATGATCAGGCCGAACTCCAGGTACGCCACCGGCATGGTGGTTTACCTGATGTTTGTTTGCTGGTTGATCTTGGGGTGGGGCGGCCCGCAGGTGACGAGGATCGTCGGATCGGTCGGCTTCGTTGCGTTCAGTGCATTTGCCTGCGCATGGACGGTTGCCGCCGCCCGAGCGGGCCGCGGCAGCATCCGCATCGGCTGGGGCGCACTGGCCGTCGGCTTCCTCGGATGGGTGGCCGGCAGTACGATCTGGGCCTTCCATGTGGTGGTCCGCGAGACGGTGCCGCCGTTCCCGTCCGCGGCCGATATCGGCTTCCTGGCACTGCCCGCCGCGGTCGGGGTGGTGTGGGTGGCCCGCAGCACCAGCGGCCGACTGTCGGTGTTCCGGCAGCTGATGGACGGCACCGTGATCGCCTCGGCACTGTTCCTGTTGGTCTGGGTGGCGGTACTCGACAAGTTGTTCATCGACAGCCACCGCAATCCCGTCCAGGCGGCATTGACCGCCATCTATCCGATCGCCGCGCTGACCATGGTGACGATGTCGGTCCTGGTGTTGAGCACGGTGCCGCCGGGCCGCAGGCAGATCCTCGGGGTGGTGACTGCCGGGCTGGTCGCTATCGCGATGGGCGATATCGCGGACCTGTACGTGCAGTTGCACACCGAGCATGCCGCCAGCCCCTTCCCGGTCATCAGTAAGGTCACCGGACTGCTGATGATCACGGCGGGCGCGCACATGTCGACGACCAGGCCGCGCCCCGCCGATACCGGGGATCACCGTGCCTCCCCGATGACCATCATGTGGCTGCCCTATGCACCCATGCCGTTCGCCGTCGTCGCCTCGGTGGTGCACCTGTGGTCGGACGTCGACATCCGCCCGGTGCTGCTCGGCGCGGCCATCCTGGTGATCGCGGCGCTGATCCGTCAGCTCACCGTGCTGGTGGAGAACCGCCGTCTGCTCGACGAGGTCGCCACCCACGCCTTCCAGGACTCGCTGACCGGGCTGTCCAATCGGCTGCTGTTCACCGATCGACTGGAGCACGCAATCGAGCTGCAGCACCGCGACGGCCGTCCGCTCGCCGTCCTGTCGCTGGACCTCGACGACTTCAAACTGGTCAACGACAATCTCGGCCACCACTCCGGAGATGAGCTGCTGCGCGACATCGCGGCCCGGCTGGTGCGCAGCGTCCCTGCCGGCCACACCGTGGCCCGGCTCGGCGGTGACGAGTTCGCGATCATCATCGAGTCCGGGATCGAGCCGCCCGAGGACATCGCCGAACGGGTGGTCCGCGCGTTCGACGACCCGTTCGTCCTCGACGGTGAGGAGGTGTACATCCGGCCGAGCGTCGGCCTGGCCGTCTCGCCGGGGCCGTGGGAGGCGCCGATCGGCACCGAGGAGCTGCTCCGGCATGCCGATGTCGCGATGTACACGGCCAAACGGTCCGGAGTGGGCGGTGTCCAGGTGTTCACCCCCGGCATGCAGATCGACGACTCCGCCTGGGAGGACACCGACCAGTTGCCGGCGATGTCGGAAATCAAACTCCTCGGGCAGCTGCGGCGGGTCGTCGACGAGGGCGCTCTGCGGCTGGCGTATCAGCCCCAGATCTCATTGGCCACCGGCGAGCTCGTCGGCGTCGAGGCGCTGGTGCGCTGGCCACACCCCGAGCTGGGGATGCTGTCGCCGAATCAGTTCCTGCCGCTGGTCCAGCGCAACGGATTCATGGGTGCGGTGACCGAGCTGGTGGTCGCGCAGGCGGCCCGCGATGCGGCCACCTGGTACCGGCTCGGCGGCCGTGAGGTACCGGTCGCGGTCAACCTGTTCGCGCCGTCCTTCGATGACGCCACCCTGCCGGACCGGATCGGCGCAGTGCTCGACCAGCACGGGCTGCCGGCGACCGCGATGACCATCGAGATCACCGAGCACTACCTGTTGGCCGATGTGCGGCAGACCCGCCGGGTCATCGAGGCGCTGCGGGCTGCCGGATTCCGGGTGTCCATAGACGATTTCGGTAGCGGCTACTCGAATATGAGCTACCTGCGCGACCTGCCGATCGACGAGCTCAAACTGGACCGGCACTTCGTCGGGCCGATGCTGGCCAACCCGCGGGCCGCAGCGATCGTGCACTCGGTGATCAAACTGGCCCACACCCTGGGCATCAGCAGCGTCGCCGAGGGGGTCGAGGACCCCGACACCGCCGAACTGTTACGCGGGTACGGCTGCACGGTGGCACAGGGCAATTACTTCGGGGAACCGGTCTACTTCGACCAGCTCGATATCGCCGCGCTGGGAGTCACTGGGCCGCAAGCAGCTCCGCCATCCGCGGTATGACCGCCTGCAGGCCCTTGAACGGCCTGATCATCACCTTGAACGAGACGATCTTGCCGTCGGCGTTCCAGTGGACCATGTCGATCCCGTCCACCGTGACACCGTCGAGGGTGACTTCGAACTCCAGCACCGCGGAGTTCTCGCCGTGCCACTGCCCGACATAGTGGAAATCGGTGCCGCCGAAGAGCTTCGCCGCGGCGTTCAGGTATTTGGCGGTGAGCGCCTTGCCCTCCTGCGGGGTGAACACCGCGGGCGAGTAGAAGACCGCGTCCTCGGCGAGCATCTCGTCGAGTACCGCCGGGTCGTGACTGTCGATGAAGTCGATCCAACGTTGGATCAGCGGAGTCGTCATACCCGCATCCTGCCTGAGTGCGCCCGAAGGGATTCGAACCCCTAACCTCTTGATCCGTAGTCAAGTGCTCTATCCGTTGAGCTACGGGCGCCTGGTCGTGCTATTCAATTCGGTACTGCTGGTCATACTCGGCGGAGGCGAGAGGATTTGAACCTCCGGTCCGCTTTAAGGCGGACAACTCATTAGCAGTGAGTCCCATTCGGCCGCTCTGGCACGCCTCCTGAACGATCTGAGGGTACCGGACCCCCGGAACCGCCGAGCGCAAAGATTACACAGGCCGGGGCTCGGAAGGCAAAGCGCGGGTAAACGCACCCCTAGAATGGCCGGGTGACCGCCCGTCTGCGACCCGAGTTGGCCGACCTTCCCGCCTACACCCCCGGTCGCACCGTGCCCGGCGCGATCAAGATCGCCAGCAACGAGACCGTCGACGGTCCGCTGCCCAGCGTCGTGGCGGCAATCACAGACGCCGCCGCCGGCATCAATCGCTACCCGGACAACGGCTACCTCGATCTGCGCGACCGGCTGGCCAAGCATGTCGAGTTCGCGCCGGAGAACATCTCGGTGGGCGCCGGGTCGGTGAGCCTGTGCCAGCAGCTCATCCAGATCACCGCGAGCGTCGGCGACGAGGTGGTGTACGGCTGGCGCAGCTTCGAGATCTACCCCCTGCAGATCCGCACCGCCGGCGCCACGCCGGTTCCGGTGCCGCTCAAGGATCAGACCCACGACCTCGACGCGATGCTCGCCGCGGTCACCGACCGCACCCGGCTGATCTTCGTCTGCAACCCGAACAACCCGACCTCCACTGTCGTCGACCCGGCCGCGCTGGAGGCCTTCGTCGCCGCGGTGCGCTCGGACATCCTGATCGTCATCGACGAGGCCTATGTCGAATACATCCGCGACGGCCTGCTGCCCGACAGCCTGGGCCTGGTCCGGCGCTACCCGAATGTTGTTGTGCTGCGGACCTTCTCGAAGGCCTACGGGCTGGCCGGACTGCGTATCGGTTACGCGGTGGCCGATCCGGACATCGTCACCGCACTGGGCAAGGTGTACGTGCCGTTCACCGCGACGACCATCTCGCAGTCCGCCGCGATCGCCTGCCTGGATGCCGCCGACGAACTGCTGGCCCGCACCGACACGGTGGTCGCCGAGCGTGCCCGGGTGAGTGCGGCGCTGACCGCCATGGGCTACGAGTTGCCGCCCTCGCAGGCCAACTTCGTCTGGCTGGTGATCCCGGGCCGCACCACCGAGTTCACCAACGCCGCCGCCGACAACCGACTGCTGGTCCGCCCGTACGGGCAGGACGGTGTGCGGGTGACGGTGGCCGCCCCGCACGAGAACGACGCCTTCCTGGCCTTCGCCAAGGAGTGGATCGCCCAACAGGGAGACAGCCGATGATCGGTACTCGGACAGCGGTGGCCGGACTGGTGCTGCTCGGTGTGCTCACCGGGTGTGCGCGCAGCACCGACGGCACGGTGGCGATGACCACCGAACCCGGTCCGCCCCTGACCTCGACGACGTCGAGCCGGCCACCGGTGATTCCGGGGCTGCCGGAGATCCCAGGTCTGCCCGATATCACCATCCCCGGCTTCCCGACCCAGGGTTCCGACATCCCGGATGTCCCGCCGCCACCGGACGCCCTGACCATGACGTGCTCGGACTACAACCAACTCGACGAGGCCACCCAGAAGGCCGTCGTCAACGCCATCCTGAAGGGCGAGCAGTCGATCCTGGGCCCGGACAACATCGAGATCGCCAAGTCGTTGGCCGACGCCGTCTGCCAGTTCCTGACCGACAGCACCGTCAGCGAGGTTCTGCTCGGCGGCCCCGTACCTTAGGGTTTTTGACAGGCGTTAGCCTGCACCCATGGCTTACGAATCCGTGACCGTGGACATCGTCGACCACGTCGCCCGCGTGACGCTGATCGGCCCGGGCAAGGGCAATGCGATGGGGCCTGCGTTCTGGGCCGAATTGCCCGACGTGTTCGGCACCCTGGACGCCGATCCCCAGGTGCGCGCCATCGTGCTGACCGGCTCGGGCCGCAACTTCAGCTACGGCCTGGACCTGGCCGCCATGGGCGCCACCATGCCCGGGCTGGAGGCCGGCGCCAAGGATCGTCTCGACTTCCACAAGAAGCTCACCAAGATGCAGGGCGCAATCAATGCGGTCGCCGACTGCCGCACCCCGACCGTTGCCTCGGTGCACGGCTGGTGCATCGGCGGTGGGGTCGATCTGATCAGTGCGGTCGATATCCGTTATGCCAGTGCCGATGCCAAGTTCTCGGTCCGCGAGGTCAAGCTGGCCATCGTCGCCGATGTGGGCTCGCTGGCCCGGCTGCCGCTGATCCTGTCCGACGGGCATCTGCGCGAACTGACGTTGACGGGCAAGGACATCGACGCCGCGCGCGCCGAGAAGATCGGTTTGGTCAACGATGTCTACGACGACGCCGATGCCTCGCTGGCGGCCGCGCACGCGACCGCCGCCGAGATCGCTGCGAACCCGCCGCTGACCGTGCACGGTGTGAAGGATGTCCTGGACCAGCAGCGCATCGGGCGGGTGTCGGAGAGCCTGCGCTATGTGGCGGCCTGGAATTCGGCGTTCCTGCCGTCCAAGGATCTCGGCGAGGCGGTCACCGCGATGTTCGGCAAGCGCCCGCCCCAGTTCACCGGGGAATAGGCGACTCCCGGGTCCAGCGTCCATCGCCGCCCGGAATATTCGGACCGCAGTCCGCATTTGTAGCGGTCATGAAGAAGATCGGATTCCTCTCCTTCGGCCATTGGAACGACTCCCCAAGTTCGCGCACGCGCAGCGCGGCCGAGGTGCTGCATCAGTCGATCGACCTCGCTGTCGCGGCCGAAGAGGTGGGCGCCGACGGTGCCTACTTCCGGGTGCACCACTTCGCCAACCAGCTCGGCTCGCCGTTCCCGCTGCTCGCGGCGGTGGGGGCCCGCACCTCGCGCATCGAGATCGGTACCGGTGTGATCGACATGCGCTACGAGAACCCGCTGTACTTCGCCGAAGATGCGGGCGCCGCGGACCTCATCGCCGGCCAGCGGCTGCAGCTGGGCGTGAGCCGCGGCTCGCCGGAACAGGTGATCGAGGGATACCGGTACTTCGGGTGTGCGCCCAGGGAGGGACAGACCGACGCCGACATGGGCCGCGAGCACACCGAGATCGCACTGAAAATGCTTGAGGGTGAAGGCTTCGCACAGCCGAACCCCCGGCCGATGTTCCCCAATCCGCCCGGGCTGTTGCGGCTCGAACCGCACTCACCCACGTTGCGGGACCGGATCTGGTGGGGTGCCGCTTCGGACTCGACCGCCGAGTGGGCCGCGAAACTGGGGATGAACCTGATGAGCTCGACGCTGAAGACCGACGAGTCGGGCGAGCCGTTCCACGTGCAGCAGGCCACCCAGATCCGGAAGTTCCGCGAGCGGTGGGCCGAGGCCGACCACGATCGCGCGCCGCGGGTATCGGTGAGCCGCAGCATAATGCCGTTGATCGACGACGAGAGCCGCGCCTACTTCGGGCGCGAGGGCAACAGCCGCGACCAGATCGGGAACATCGACAACTTCCGCGCCGTCTTCGGCCGCACCTACGCCGCCGAGCCGGACCGGCTCGTCGAGCAGCTCCGCGGCGACGAGGCGATCGCCGAGGCCGATACCCTGCTGGTCACGGTGCCCAACCAGCTGGGCGTGGAGTACAACGCCCGGCTCCTGCAGTCCCTCGTCGCGGACGTCGCTCCGGCGCTCGGCTGGCGCTGACTCCTCGCGCGGCGATCACGACACCAGCCCCGCAGTTCACCGGGGAGTAGTCGAGCCCTTCAACTGCTCCAGCAGCTTCAGCGACAGGAACGTCATCGGGCCCTTGTCCTCGAAGCGGTCCGACACGTTGCCCGCGATGCCACCGTGGACGGCCAATTCCCCGATCAGATCCAGCTTGAGCTGCGGGCTGCCCTCGCTGAAATCGAGGTCGACCAGGTCCACCCAGACGATGTTGGGCCGGGTGGTCGATTCATAGACGTAGCGCTTGTTGGTCAGATCCATGACCACCTGCCAGATGGTCTGCGAGGCGTCGGGCTTGCCCGGGTCGGGGATCCGGAACGGTTGCGCTGCATTACGAATCACCGAGAACATCGCCGCGATCGCCTCGACCTGACCGGCGGGCTGCGGCAGCCTGCTCGCGTAGTAGGTGGCCCGGGCGAACCGGTCGGCGGCCAGCGTCGACCCCGGTAGCGGCTCGGACCCACCGAGTCCGGTGAAACTCTTCACCAGCTCCAGCTGCTGATCGAAGGTCGGCGAGTTCGTCATCACGTGGTACGAGCGGTCGTGATAGACGTTGGCCTTACCGTCGATGTACTCGATGATCGCGGAGTCGCCGGTGGCATCGTCGAGGGCCAGATGGATGGTGGGCGGCTCGCCACCGGTCGGATCCGCCAACTGCACGACCTGCACGTCGGTCTGCGCGATCCAGGCCACCGCCTCGGCCACCGTCGCGAAGTTGTCCAGGAAGTACTGCAACCACACACCCTGGCTGAGCTGGGTACGTCCGGAATCGGGCGCACCGTAGGTGGATTCGGCCAGCCACAGCACATGACCGGCCAGCCCGGCCTCGTTGATGCCGTCCACCGAGATGATGTCGAAGGACGTCGCGATGACGCTGCCGTACTTCGACGTCCAGCGCAGCGCACCGGCCACCCCGTCATCGCGGCTGACACCGCGGGGCTGCTTCCACAGGTTGGTCATCAGATCCCTGGAGAAGTCCATGTTCCGACCCACCAGAACAGACCCGCCGGCGTCCGGCCACATCACTCGGGTGCACACGCGGTGGCGGAGGGATTTGAACCCCCGGACGGTGTTAGCCGTCTCTCGCTTTCAAGGCGAGTGCATTAGGCCGCTCTGCCACGCCACCGCTGAACAGACTAAGCGGTCTACACCCGTCCGAGTTTCGCGGGCCGCCCATCGGCCTGAAGTCCGGCACTGATGCGTCGGCAGTTCTCGCCCATCGCGGTGATCTGCGCCCGCGACAACCGACCCAGATAGTGCGTCCGGATCTCGGAACCGTAGGTCTGCATGGCATCGGCCAGCAGCGCCCGTCCCTGGTCGGTGATGGTCGCGAGCACACCGCGCCGGTCATCCGGGCTGGCGACCCTGGTGACCAGGTTCAGTTTCTCCAGCCGGTGGATCTGTCGGGTCACCCGAGAAGGCAGTGACATCAGTCCCTCGGCGAGATCCCCCATCCGCGCCGAGCCACTGTCCGAACTGTCCAGGATGTCGAGTAACCGAACATCGTTGAGTGCCAGGCCGTGGCTGTCGACCAACGACCGATTCAATGTTGCGTAGATCCGCAACGCCGAGTCCAGAAAATTTTGCCATGATTTCTGCTCGGCGATATCCAACCCCGGCATGGTGCTCGCCGTTCGTCCCCCCATTAACGCTTCCATCGCGTAATCGTACTTTCGGGGAGCGGAGTAGCCTAGCTCGAATGAAGGCCATTGTTGCGGTTTCAACCGAACGTATGACATGGCAAGAAGTCCCCGACGTCGCAGCTCACGCGGGTGAAGTCGTGATCGGTGTGGCCGCGGCGGGCGTCAATCGGGCCGACCTGCTACAGGCTTCCGGTAGCTATCCACCGCCGCCGGGCGCCAGTGAGATCCTCGGTCTTGAGGTTTCCGGCACCATCGTCGAGCTCGGCGAGGGTGTGCACGGCTGGTCCGTGGGCCAACCGGTGTGTGCTTTGCTGGCCGGCGGCGGCTACGCCGAGTACGTCGCGGTGCCCGCCGCTCAGTTGCTGCCGGTGCCCGACGGCGTCGAGTTGGTCGATGCCGCGGCGCTCCCAGAGGTCGCGTGCACGGTCTGGTCCAACCTGATGATGACCGCGCAGCTGATGCCGGGCGCATTTCTGCTCGTCCACGGTGGTGGCAGTGGTATCGGCACCCACGCCATCCAGGTCGCGCGCGAGCTGGGCGCCCGGGTCGCCGTCACCGCCGGGTCCGCCGAGAAGCTGGCCCTGTGCGCCGAACTGGGTGCCGATATCACCATCAACTACCGCGACGAGGACTTCGTCGAGCGGGTCCGCGAGGCGGGTGGCGCCGACGTCGTCTTCGACATCATGGGCGCCAAATACCTCGATCGGAACATCGATGCGCTGGCCGCCAACGGACGGCTCGTGATCATCGGCATGCAGGGCGGTATCAAGGCCGAACTCAATATCGCGAAGTTGCTCGGCAAACGTGCCGGGGTGATCGCCACCGCCCTGCGGTCACGGCCGGTCGACGGACCCGACGGCAAGGGCGCGATCGTCGGACAGGTACTCGAAAATGTGTGGCCGATGGTCGCCGCGGGCACGGTACGGCCACTGATCGGTGCCCGATTGCCGATCGCGGACGCCGCGCAGGCACATGCGCTGCTGGCCTCCGGGGACGTGGCCGGCAAGGTCCTGCTGCGGGTGTAGCCGGTAGCTAGCCCAACGAGGCCAGCACCCGCACCAACTGGTCGACCTCGGCGGCGGTGCTGTAATGCGAGAGCCCGATCGTCACGGCGCCGCCAATATCGTTGACGCCCAGCGCATCCAACACCCGCGAATGCGAGCTGCTGCTCACCAGCACGCCGTTGTCGGCCAACCGCTGGATCACCCGGTCGGCCGGCACGCCGTGCACGGCCAGACTCAGCACCGGGATGCGCTCGGACGGGTTGCCCAGCACCATCACCAACGGCAGCGACCGCAGCGAGGACAGCAGGTAGGCGAACAGCCGATCCAGGTACGCCGCAGCCGATTCCATCGACACGCCGAGGCGCTCGCGGCGCGACCCGGTGGCCGCCTCGTCCAGGTTGGCCAGGTACTCGATGCTGGCCACCACCCCGCCGAGCAGGCCGAACTGGTGGATTCCGGTCTCCAGCCGGGCCGGCCCGGTGGCATCCGGGTCCAGCGATACCGAGCTGAACTGGTCGATGACGGCCGGGTCGCGGAACACCAGTGCACCGATCGGTGGTCCGCCCCACGCGACGGCGTTCAGGGCAACCACATCGGCGTCGATATCGTCGATGTCGATCAGCCGGTAGGGCGCGGCGGCGGAGTGGTCGACGATCACCAGCCCGCTGTTCTCGTGCACCAGCTTGGTGACCGGGGTCAGATCCATGACCGTGCCCAGCGTCGCCGACGCCGAGGTGATGGCCACCAACCGGGTCGGCCCGGTGATCAGGCTCTCCCACTGATACGAGGGCAGCTCACCGGTCTCGATATCGACCTCGGCCCACTTGACCTTGGCGCCGTACCGGTTCGCGGCGCGCAGCCACGGCGCGATGTTCGCCTCGTCGTCGAGCCGGGAAAGAACGATCTCGTAGCCCAGACCGACCTTGACCGACGCCGCGTCGGCCAGCGAGGTCAGCAGCTGGGCGCGGTCGGCGCCGAGCACCACCCCGGACGGATCCGCTCCGACAAAATCGGCGATCGCCTGCCGGGCGGCGGCCAGCACCGTGGCACTGCGACGCGCCGAGGGGTGCGGTCCGGACGCGACGGGCTTGGATCCGCGGAATGCCGTGGACACCGTGGTGGCGACCGAATCGGGCAGCAACATCCCGTTCTGTGCGTCCAGATGCACCCAGCCGTCGCCCAACGACGGATGCAACCCACGCACCCGGGCAACGTCGTACACCATGTCAGCCACCTTAGAACGTCCGTGAATCACACAGACGGACACACATCGGGTCAAGGATCCTGCCGCGCTGCAGGGACCCGGCCCGGATCACTTCGACGGCCATACTAATGCAGGCCGCCGCCCGACCGGGGTGCTAATCCCCTTGTTGTTGCTGGTGCTCCCGGGAGCAACAGCGCCGAGCAACCTCGTTCTGACCAGCACCGTCGCGGTCTGGATTCCGCCAGGCAATGTTGCGCCGGCAATCGTTCGGAGGCGGTGGCGACCAGGAGGACTAAGGTCACTGGACATGACGATCCACCCCGACGATGACGACAACGTCGAGATCCTGACCGGTGACGCACCTGCGGCCGACACCGACGATGACAAGGGCTTGACCGACCTGATCGAGCAGCCGGCCAAGGTGATGCGGATCGGCACGATGATCAAGCAGTTGCTGGAGGAGGTGCGCGCCGCACCGCTGGACGAGGCGAGCCGCAGCAAGCTGGCGACCATCCACCGCAGCAGCATCCGCGAGCTCGAAGAGGGCCTGGCCCCGGAACTGCGCGAGGAGCTGGAGCGGCTGACGCTGCCGTTCAGCGATGACGCCGTACCCAGCGACGGCGAGCTGCGGATCGCCCAGGCCCAGCTGGTCGGCTGGCTGGAGGGCCTGTTCCACGGCATCCAGACCGCACTGTTCGCCCAGCAGATGGCGGCCCGCGCCCAACTGGAGCAGATGCGCCAGCTTCCGCCGGGCATGGCACCCGGCCAGCAGCGCGGTCCGGGCCACCCGGGCACCGGGCAGTACCTGTAGCCGCCCGTGTCCGACAGTCCGTTCATCTCCACCGAGAACGCATGGGTGGAGTTCCCGATCTTCGATGCCAAGTCCCGGTCGCTGAAGAAGGCGTTCCTCGGCAAGGCCGGCGGCACCATCGGTCGCAACGAGTCCAACGTCGTCGTCATCGAGGCGCTGCGTGATATCACCATGTCCCTGCAGATGGGTGATCGTGTCGGCCTGGTCGGTCACAACGGTGCCGGCAAGTCGACCCTGCTGCGACTGCTGTCGGGCATCTACGAGCCCACGCGCGGATCGGCCTCGGTGCGTGGGCGGGTGGCCCCGGTGTTCGATCTCGGGGTCGGGATGGATCCGGAGATCTCCGGATTCGAGAACATCATCATCCGCGGTCTGTTCCTGGGGCAGACGCGCAAACAGATGCTGGCCAAGGTCGACGAGATCGCCGAGTTCACCGAACTCGGCGACTATCTGTCGATGCCACTGCGCACCTACTCCACCGGTATGCGGGTGCGGTTGGCGATGGGCGTGGTCACCAGCATCGACCCGGAGATCCTGTTGCTCGACGAGGGCATCGGTGCGGTGGACGCCGAGTTCATGAAGAAGGCCCGCACCCGACTGCAGGACCTGGTGGCCCGCTCCGGAATCCTGGTGTTCGCCAGTCATTCCAACGAGTTCCTGGCCCAGCTGTGCACATCGGCGATGTGGATCGACCACGGCACCATCCGGATGACCGGGGGTATCGAGGAAGTCGTGGGCGCCTACGAGGGCCCGGACGCGGCCCGGCATGTGCGCGAGGTGCTCGCCGAGTTGGATCGTGGCCATGCCTGAGACCGTCATCGCGGTGATCGTCACCCACCGCCGGGTCGAGGCGCTGGCGGTATCGCTGGACGCGGTCTGCACCCAGACCCGCCGGCCCGATCACCTGATCGTGGTGGACAACGACGACGATGCCGCGGTCGCCGAGCTGGTCGGCTCCCAACCGGTCCCGTCCACCTATCTGGGATCGCGGCGAAACCTGGGTGGCGCAGGCGGTTTCGCCCTGGGCATGTTGCACGCGTTGGCACTCGGCGCGGACTGGGTGTGGCTGGCCGACGATGACGGCAGGCCCGCGGACGACTCGGTACTGGCGACGCTGATGGCGTGTGCGGCGAAACATGCACTGGCCGAGGTCTCGCCGATGGTGTGCGATCTCGACGATCCCTCGCGCCTGGCGTTTCCGCTGCGCCGCGGGGTGGCCTGGCGCCGGCATGTGTCGGAGCTGAAGGTCGAGTCGACGTCGGCGAGCCGACAATCAGACCCCGACGACCTGCTGCCCGGTATCGCCTCGCTGTTCAACGGAGCGTTGTTTGCCGCATCGACCCTGGAGGCCGTCGGCGTCCCGGACCTGCGGCTGTTCATCCGCGGTGACGAGACCGACGTACACCGCCGACTGGTGTTGTCCGGCTTGCCCTTCGGCACCTGCCTGGACGCCGCCTACCTGCATCCGCACGGGGCCGACGAGTTCAAGCCGATCCTGGGCGGCCGGATGCACACCCAGTACCCCGACGACGCGGCCAAGCGCTACTTCACCTACCGCAACCGGGGTTACCTGCAGGCGCAGCGCGGAATGCGTGGGCTGGTCCCGCAGGAGTGGGTGCGCTTCGGCTGGTACTTCCTGGTGACCCGGCGCGACCCGGCCGGGCTGCGGGAGTGGCTGCGGCTGCGCAGGCTGGGACGGCGGGAGATGTTCGAGAGGTTCAACTCATGACATTTGTGGACGCCGCGGCCGATTCCAAGACGATGGCCCGCGCCTGGGGTGACCTCGCGGCCGGGTTCGGCAAACGGGAACTGTGGCTGCACCTGGGTTGGCAGGACATCAAACAGCGGTACCGCCGCTCGGTGCTCGGCCCGTTCTGGATCACCATCGCCACCGGCACCATGGCCATCGCGCTCGGCGGTCTGTACTCGAAGCTGTTCAAACTCGAACTGTCCGAGCACCTGCCCTATGTGACGCTCGGCCTGATCATCTGGAATCTGATCAACGCGGCCATCATCGAGGGCGCCGATGTGTTCGTCGCCAACGAGGGGTTGATCAAACAGCTACCCACACCGCTGAGCGTGCACGTCTACCGGCTGGTGTGGCGGCAGGTGCTGTTGTTCGGGCACAACATCATCATCTTCGTGATCATCGCGATCATCTTCCCGCAGCCATGGAAGTGGACCGACCTGGCATTCATCCCTGCGCTGCTGTTGATCGTGATCAACTGTGTCTGGGTGGCAATCGTTTTCGGCATCCTGGCCACCCGTTACCGGGACATCAGCCCACTGCTGTTCAGCATCGCTCAGCTGCTGTTCTACATGACGCCGATCATCTGGAACGACCAGACGCTGCGCGATCAGGGGGCCGAGGGGTGGGCCAAGATCATCGAGTTCAACCCGCTGCTGCACTATGTCGACATCGTCCGGGCGCCGCTGCTCGGCGCCGATCAGGAACTGCACCATTGGGTGGTGGTGCTGGTCTGCACGGTGGTGGGCTGGCTGTTCGCGGCGTTTGCGATGCGGCAGTACCGGGCGCGCGTGCCGTATTGGGTGTAGATGGGGTGTGCTGAGGGCGTCATCCAGCGGCCATCTGACGGCCACCGCGATGTCGGCTGTGCAGCGTTCAATGAAGTTCCATGACCGACACTGTCACCCCTGAGAACACCGCTGTGGCCACGGCCCAGCCTGCTCCCGAGACCTTCATCGACGCCGAGATCGTCCCGGTGGTCAACGAGGTCGTCAACGAGGCAGCGGAGGTGGAGGCCGACCTCCGCCGCCGCGCCCTCGTCGCTCTCGACGTGCTGGGACGCCAGCTCGATGCCGGACAGGATCTGTCCGGGCAATTGTTCGAGGCCACCACCGATGCCACCGTGGCGCTGGTCGAGTCACCCGCGAAGGTGATCGCCGCGATCCGCAGCGGCGCGACGTTGCCTGCCGCCTTCGGCGAGACCAACGAGGCACTGCAGGATGCCGTCTCGGTCGCCGGCAGCCGCATCCGCACCGCCGTCGGCGCATACGTCAATCAGCAGTCCCCGCTTCCCAATGCCGTCATCACCGGTGCCGCCGAGGTCGCCGGCGCCGTGGTGCGCGCACAGGGCGAGCTGGCCTCGACCGCGGTCGACGGTGTTTTCGAGGTCGCCACCACCGCCAGCCGCCGCGGAGATGTGCGCGATGCCATCGACCGCGAGTGGAGCGAGTTCAACGCCGGCGTGGTGTCCGCGCGCGAGGCCGTCGAGGCGCGGATCGCGGTGGCCCGTCAATCCATTCGGGATGCCGTCCGGTAGTCACTGCCTGACCGCTACTTTGGTGTCGATGGACACCACAGTGACGGCCGGGGACGGTACCTCGATTGCCCTGAACACCACCGGCGCGGGCGCGCCGGTGGTGTTCGTGCATGGATCCAACGGCGGGCTCGACTCCTGGCAGGACATCGGGGATCGGCTGACGGGTTATCAGATCGTCCGGTACGCCCGCCGGAATCACCCGCCCAGCGGAGTCGGCCCGGCGCCCAACAGTTTTGCCGTCGAGGCCGAGGATCTGCAGGCGGTGCTGCAGGCTGTCGGCCAGGCCCATGTGGTGGGCGCGTCCTACGGCGCAACCGTCTGTTTGTACGCGGCAGCGGCGTCGACGGAGCGGGTGGCGTCGCTGGCGTTGTTCGAGCCGCCGGTAAACCTGGTCGGGGCGCATCTGCAGCCGGTGATCGAGCAGTACCAACAGCTCTTCGTCACCGTCCGATACGCCGACGCGCTCGAGCTGTTTCTGCGCGAGGCGGCGCGCATGCCCGCCGACATCTTGGCCGCCGGACCGGCAATTCCCGACGATCCGGTGGCGGCGATGAGTGCGCTCGCGGACCTGGAGGCCATGGCCGGTGACGACGGTTCGGTGGACCGCTGGTCTGGCATCGACGTGCCGGTGCTGCTGATGCAGGGTGAACAGAGTTGGTCGCCACTGCCCGAGGGGATGGATGCGCTGGCCGCGGCCCTGCCCGGTGCGCAGCGAGTGCACTGGGCCGACCACTCGCACGTCACCGCGATGGCCGCGCCGGAACTGGTGGTCGAGGCGCTGCAGGAGTTCCTGGACGGGATCGCCTGATCACTTGACGTGGGGGTTGAGCAGGTACAACCCCGCGATCGTCCGATCGTCGCGGAAGGTGATGCGAGCGACGAAATCACCGGCCTCAAAGTTCAGCGGTGTGTTCGTGGTGGTGAAATCGCCGGCCCTGGTCGTCTCGGTGTCGCCGTGACCCTCGTACGCGCCGGCCAGCCCCACGATGTGCACCCACGCCTCGGCCAGGCCTTCCTCGGACAGCCCGTCGCGCATGATGGCGTCAAAACGCTCGACGACGGCCGCCCACCGGGCATTGGCCATGTCATCGATGACCGTCCGGGCCAGGTCGTCGGCTTCGGGAAGTGCGGTGGTGTTCATGGCTTCTCCTGTTCGCGGGTCGATCGGCTTGCCGTAGCGCTGAAAGGCGGCCTGCCTCGAGACACCGAGCACGTCACCGATTTCCTGCCACGTTCGGCCCGCCCCACGGGCCTGCTGCACGGCGGCATTCATCAATGCCTCGGCTTGGTCGCGGACCTCGTGGGCGGCGCGGACCAGATCGATCGGATCGTCCTCGCCGCGCAGAACCGGGGCGGCAAGGATCTGGCCGAGCTGACGGTGCAGCCGCCTGGTGGTGTCGGTAAAAGAATCGGGCACGCGTCAATATTCGCTTTACTTCAGCGCGTTTGTCAAGACTTTATTGACGCTGATAGGTCACGTATCGCATCACGATCCGGTGCGGCCTTCGGGCGGCACAGCATAGCCTTTGAACTGCGGTTTCAAAGTTATCCACAGGTGGCGACATTGTCATGGCGAACGTCGGGATGGCGAGTATTATCGAACATATGAGCGAACAGATCGAGGCGACGATCGGTCACCTCGATGCTGCGCGCGACGGCCTGGTCACCGAGCGCGCCGCCACGGCAACCAAAGTGCTTGCTGCGGGTCGGTTCGCTTTGGACCGGATGCTCGAACTGGGCAACACGTTCGACAAATGGGTGGTCGACGACTGGGAACTGATCGCCGCTGAGGTGGGTGTGGAGTTGGGTATCAGCCGTGGCCGTGCACTGACCTTGATCACCCAGGGTCGCGACCTGCTCACCCGCCTACCCAACCTGGCCGAGGTGTGGGCGACCGGGGTGATCGACCTGCGGGTCATCCGACTCGTGCTGCACCGCACCACGTTGATCCTCGATGAGGACATCCTGGCCGTCATCGACACCCAACTCGCCGACGCGGCGCCAGGCTGGAACGTGCTCTCCGATGACCGGATATCCGAACTCATCGACTGGATGATCATCGACGTCGACCCCGAAGCCGTCCGTCGCGCCCGCGAGGCGCGGAAGTCCCGTTTCCTGACCGTCAACCCCGTGGGGGACGGCGTCGTCGAAATCTACGGCCGCCTCGACGCCGCCGACGGCGCTATCCTCGACCAGAGCCTCGACGCCCTGGCCAGCACTGTGTGCCCCGACGACCCACGCACCCACGCCGAACGCCGCGCCGACGCCGCGCGCCCACTGTCCCTGGGCGCCACCAGCATCGAATGCCTCTGCGGCCTCGCGCAGTGCCCGGCCGCCGGCAACACCACCGGCCGCGCCAACATCATCGTCCACGTTCTGGCCGACCGGAAAACACTTGTAGAGGCGCAGGCTCGACGCGATGAGGCCGCCGCCTGCGAAGAGCAGTGCGCCGCCACCACGCCCGACCCGGAGCAAGCCGACACCGACCCAGCCGACCCAGCCGAGCCCGCCGAGCCGGATCCGGTTACCGCCGAACCGATTTCCGCGCCCCGTCCCGCGGCGCTGATCCCCGGATACGGACCCATCACCACCGACGCCCTGGCCGACCTACTGCCCTATGCCACCATCCGGCCCCTGGCCGACCCGCAAGAACTCGGCACCGAGAATCACTACCAAACGTCGCGGGCCCTCACCGCCTACCTCGGGTGCCGCGACCTGACCTGCCGGTGGCCCGGCTGCAATGTCCCCATCCAGCGCTGCGACACCGACCACACCGTGCCCTGGCCCTACGGACCCACACACCCCTCGAACACCAAGGGATACTGCAGAATTCACCACCTGATCAAGACGTTCCACTGCGGCCCCGGCGGCTGGAACGACCAACAACACCCCGACGGCACCATCACCATCACCGCACCCAACGGGCGGGTCTACACCACCAAACCCGGCGGAAGTCTGTTCTACCCCCAACTCGCCACACCCACAGCCGATCTCGGCCCACTACGAGCACCACCGCCCCGCCCACACCGAGAACTGGCCGCCCCCAAACGCAGCCGCACCCGCGCACAATCACGCGCCTACCGCATCGCCCACGAACGCGCCCTCAACCGCGCCGACA